>DASUXS010000034.1:0-3827 GCA_036377855.1 Moraxellaceae bacterium | reverse complement strand
TGGCATGCACGCGGTGGTGCTCCGGCAGGGGCGGATTCCGGGATCCTTTCATGGGAATCAAACATCCTTGTTTGATTTTTTGCTGGCGGTTGGCACCAGCTCAGGTTCCCCTCACCCTGGCCCTCTCCCGGAGGGAGAGGGAAATGTGGCTTCGGTGAGGGTCGAGGCCGATTCTTACCTCTTTGCCGGTTCTTACTTCTTTGCCGCTTCTTCCAGTGCCACTACTGCCGGCAGTTTCTTGCCTTCCACGAATTCCAGGAAGGCACCGCCGCCGGTGGAAATGTAGGAGATTTTTTCCGCAACGCCGTATTTGTCGATAGCCGCCAGGGTGTCGCCACCGCCGGCAATGGAGAAGGCGCTGCTGTCGGCGATGGCGCGGGACAGCACTTCGGTGCCGCGGCCGAACTGGTCGACTTCAAACACGCCCACCGGACCGTTCCAGAGTATGGTCTTGGCGGCCTTGAGCATGTCCGCGAACTTGGCGGCGGTCTTGGGGCCGACATCGAGAATCATGTCGTTGTCGCCCACGTCTTCCACGCTCTTCACCACGGCTTCAGCGCCGTTCACGAAGGCCATGAAATCGTCGATGGGGCCTTTCACTTCCGCCACCACCACGTCCACCGGCAGCGGCACATCCACTTTCTCGGCGATCTTCCTGGCGGTGTCGATGAGGTCGTGTTCGCACAGCGACTTGCCCACCTTGTAGCCGGCCGCGGCCAGGAAGGTGTTGGCGATGCCGCCACCGACGATGAGCTGGTCGCAGAGATCGGACAGCGAGGTCAGCACATCCAGCTTGGTGGAGACCTTGGAGCCGGCGACGATGGCGACCATGGGGCGCTCGGGCTTGGCCAGGGCCTTGTCCAGCGCCTCCAGTTCGGCAGCCAGCAGCGGGCCGGCAGCAGCGACGGGTGCGAACTTGGCGACACCGTGGGTGGAACCTTCAGCGCGGTGGGCGGTGCCGAAGGCGTCCATCACGAAGACATCGCAGAGGGCGGCGTATTTCTGCGCCAGCTCGTCCGCGTTCTTCTTTTCGCCCTTGTTGAAGCGCACGTTTTCAAACAGCACGACATCACCGGGCTTCACGTCCACGCCGCCGAGGTAGTCGGCAACGAGAGGCACATCGCGGCCCAGGGCACGGGAAAGATATTCCGCCACCGGCTTCATGGAGTTCTCTTCGGAGAATTCGCCTTCAGTGGGACGACCCAGATGCGAGCAGACCATCACGGCGGCACCTTTTTCCAGCGCCAGCTTGATGGTGGGCAGGGAGGCGACGATACGGGCGTCGCTGGCGACCTTGCCGTTCTTCACGGGCACATTCAGGTCTTCACGGATGAGAACGCGCTTTCCCTTGAGATCCAGGTCGGCCATCTTGATCACGGACATCAGTATTTCACCTCTTGCTCAGATACGTGCACAAATCCAGTAAACGGTGGGCATAGCCCCACTCGTTGTCGTACCAGGCCAGCACTTTGGCCTGGCATCCGGCCACCCGGGTTTCGGTGGCGTCGAAAATCAGGGATTCGGGCGCGCGCGTGAAATCGCTGGAGACCAGCAACTCATCGCAGTAGCCCAGGATGCCGGCATATTCACCGGCCGCCTTTTCCGCGAACACGCGGTTGATGCTCTGCACATCCAGCGCCTGCCGGCTGACAAAGCTGAAATCGATCAGTGCCACGCTCTGCGTGGGTACGCGCAGCGAATAGCCTTCGATACGCGCGCCTATGTCCGGCAACACACGCCTTAGCGCACCTATGCTGCGGGACGTGGTGGGGATGATGTTGCTGCCGGCAGCACGGCCGCGACGCAGGTCGCGGTGCGTATGGTCCAGCACCACCTGGTCCGAGGTCAGCGCATGCACTTCGGTCATCAGGCCGGACTCGACGCCAAAGGCCTCGTCCAGGATTTTCACCAGCGGCACCAGCGCATGCGTGGTGCAGGAGACGCTGGACAGGATGCGGTCATCCGCCGCCAGCGTGCTGTGGTTCACGCCATACACCAGCGTGGCATCCACTTCATCGAAGGGCGCCGCGCCGATGATCACTTTCCGGGCACCCGCCGCCAGATGCCGCGCCGCATCGGCACGCGAACGGAACTGGCCGGTGCATTCCAGCACCACGTCCACATCCAGCGCCTTCCAGGGCAGCTTTTCCGGCAGCGGTTCATTCAACAAGCGGATAGGGCGGCCATTGATGACCAGCTCATCCCCCGCCAGCTGCACCTCGCCATCGAAACGGCCATAGGTGCTGTCATAGCGCGTCAGATGCGCCAGCGCTTCCGGCTTGCCCAGGTCGTTGATGGCAACGATTTCCAGACCAGCATCAACACCGGCCTCGAAATACGCCCGCAACACGTTACGACCTATACGGCCATATCCGTTTATCGCGATGCGTAATGCCATAAACCTGCTCTCTTGCTACCCCCTCTCCCCGCTAGCGGGGAGAGGGTTGGGGTGAGGGGAACAGCGTCAAAAAACTTAAATGATCTCGTTCACAGCCTGCACAACGGCATCCGTCGTAATGCCGAAATGCTTGAACAGCGCCCCCGCCGGAGCCGACTCACCAAAGCTGCTCATGCCGATGACACGACCATCCAGGCCCGCATACTTGAACCAGTAATCCACATGCGAGGCCTCAACCACCACACGGGCACGCACCGCAGCCGGCAGCACGGCTTCACGGTAAGCCGCATCCTGGGCCTGGAAAACATCCGTAGAAGGCAGCGACACCACGCGCACGGACTTGCCGGCTTCCGCCAGCTTCTTCTGCGCTTCCACCGCCAGGCCCACTTCGGAACCGGTGGCGATGATGATGGCGTCGATCTTGGCGCCGCTTTCCTTCACCAGCACATAGCCGCCGCGAGCCACATCGGCCAGCTGCTGCGCGGAGCGCGGCTGGTGCGGCAGGTTCTGGCGCGAGAAAATCAGTGCGGTGGGACCGTTGTCACGTAGCAGTGCGGACTTCCAGGCCACGGCGGATTCCACCGTGTCGGCCGGACGCCACACGCTCATATTCGGCGTGCCGCGCAGCGAAGCCAGCTGTTCGATGGGCTGGTGGGTGGGACCGTCTTCGCCCAGGCCGATGGAGTCATGCGTATAGACATGGATGGCACGCTGCTTCATCAGCGCCGCCATGCGCACGGCATTGCGCGCGTATTCCATGAAGATCAGGAAGGTGGCGCCGTAGGGAATGAAACCGCCATGCAGGGCGATGCCGTTCATGATGGCGCTCATACCGAATTCGCGCACGCCGTAGAACACATAATTGCCGTTGGCTTCTTCCTGGATGCCGTGGCAGCCCTTCCACAGCGTGAGGTTGGAACCGGCGAGGTCGGCGGAGCCGCCCAGCAGTTCCGGCAGCAGCGGGCCGAAAGCATTCAGCGTGTTCTGCGAAGCCTTGCGGCTGGCGATGGTCTCGCCCTTTTCCGCGCAGGCGGCAATCCAGGCATCGGCCTGGGCCACGAAATCGGCCGGCAGTTCGCCCTTGAGGCGGCGCTGCAACTCTTTGGCGAGTTCGGGGTATTTGTTTTCATAAGTGCGGAACAGCGAATTCCACTGTGCTTCCAAGGCTTCGCCCTTGGCTTTGCCATCCCAGGCTTCGTAAATATCGGCGGGGATTTCGAAGGGACCGTAATTCCAGCCCAGCGCCTCGCGCGTCAGCACGATTTCGGCATCGCCCAGCGGGGCGCCATGGCAATCGTCCTTGCCCTGCTTGTTGGGCGAGCCGGCGCCGCTCACGGTGCGGCAGATGATGAGCGTGGGCTTAGCGGTTTCGTTATGCGCGCTGATGATGGCGGCACGAATGGCTTCGCTGTCGTGGCCGTCGATCTGG
>DASUXS010000033.1:0-2493 GCA_036377855.1 Moraxellaceae bacterium | reverse complement strand
GCTGCTCTCGCGGAAGAGCTGGTTGCGGTCGCGAATGGTCTCCACCTGCAGGGGCACGCGCAGACCCAGGGTGACCACGAAGATGGCCGCCATGATGCCGATCATGGTCGCATAGCCGATCAGGCGCGGGCGCAGGAAATGATAGCGGCTGCCCTTTTCCAGCATGTTCTCCGTGGTGTAGCGCACCAGGCCGCGCGCATAGCCCATCTGGTCCATGACCGAGTCGCAGGCGTCGACGCAGGCGGCGCACTGGATGCACTCGAACTGCAGGCCGTTGCGGATGTCGATGCCGGTGGGGCAGACCTGCACGCAGAGCTCGCAGTCGATGCAGTCGCCCAGGCCCTGGGCATGGTAGTCGGCCGTCTTCTTGCGGCTGCCGCGCGGTTCGCCCCGGGCGGTGTCATAGGAGATGATCAGCGTGTCGCGGTCGAACATCACGCTCTGGAAGCGGCCATAGGGGCACATGTACATGCACACCTGCTCGCGCATCCAGCCGGCGTTCAGGTAGGTGGCGCCGGTGAAGAACAGGATCCAGAACATTTCCCAGAAGCCGAGCTGGAGGTGCAGCAGCTCGTAGGTCAGGTCGCGGGCCGCGGTGAAGTAGGCGACGAAGGTGATGGCGGTGATGAAGCCCACCGCCAGCCACAGGATGTGCTTGGTGCCGCGGCGCAGGACCTTGTTCAGGCTGAGCGGCGCCTTGTCGAGGCGGATGCGCGCGTTGCGCTCGCCCTCGGTGAAGTGCTCGATGATCATGAAGATCTTGGTCCACACCGTCTGCGGGCAGAAGTAGCCGCAGTAGACGCGTCCCGCGAACACGGTGACCGCGAACAGCGTGAAGGCGGCCATGATCAGCAGCCAGGACAGGAAGAAGAAGTCCTGGGGCAGGAAGGTCCACCAGAAGATGTAGAACTTGCGGTGCGGAAGATCGAAGAGCAGGGCCTGGCGGCCGTCCCAGGTGATCCAGGGCAGGGCCAGGAAGAGGGTCATGGTGACCCAGATGGTGATGATGCGCAGGTTCTGGAAGAGGCCGCTGATGGAGCGTGCCTGGATCTTCTCGCGCTTGGCGTAGAGATCGAGCGTTTCCTTGCCGACGTGCTTTACCGGATTCGGGGATTCATCCTTGACCTTGATCTGACGGTTCTCGGGCAGGTTCGTCATGGGGGCAGTTAACTCCGGCTAGGGAGCCTCTCAAAGGGGATTGAGAAGCCTCGGCGGCGCCGGGACTTGTCAATACGCTCTGATTTCGTATGGTTATTTTTTTCATCAGGAGACGCCTGGAAATTGCCCGCCGGGGCAGGGGCCGCCGGCGGGCAATTTTTACCGCATTACTTGTTCGAAAGCGACCACACGTAGGCGGTGAGCAGGTGGATGCGCTCGTCGCCGAGGGCCTCCTTCTGCGCCGGCATGTGGCCGTTGCGACCATTTTCCAGCGTCTGCGTCAGCACCGGCTCGGTGCCGCCGTAAAGCCACACGGCATCGGCCAGGTTGGGGGCGCCCATCATCTGGTTGCCCTTGCCGTCGGCACCGTGGCAGGCCGCGCAGTTGGTGGCGAAGACGTCGGCGCCCGCGGCCGCCAGGGCGGCATCGTGCTTGCGGCCGGAGAGGGACATCACGTAATGGACGGCCTTCTTGATGCCTTCGTCACCCAGCGAGTCCTTCCAGGCCGGCATCATGGCGTTGCGACCCATGGTCAGCGTTTCCTTGATGCGGTCCGGGGTGCCGCCGTAGAGCCAGTCGGCGTCGGTCAGGTTGGGGAAGCCCTTGGCGCCCTTGGCGTCGCCGCCGTGGCACATGGCGCAGTTGTTGGCGAAGAGGCGGCCGGCGATCTTCATCGCGCGGGCGTCCTTGGCCAGCTGCTCCACGGGCACCTTGGCGAAGTCGGCATAGAGGGCGCCGTACTGCTTCTGGTAGGACTCCTGGTCCTTCGCCACTTCACCGTGCGAGGTCCAGCCGAGAGTGCCCTTGTAGGCGCCCAGGCCCGGGAACAGCACCAGGTAGGCGATGGCGAACACGATGGTGATCCAGAACAGATACAGCCACCAGGCGGGGAGCGGGTTGTTGTACTCGCGGATGCCGTCGTACTCGTGGCCGGTGGTACCGTCCGCGGGCATGTCGGCGATGTTCATCTTGCGGGTCCACATCAGCAGCCAGGCGCAGCCGGCGATGTTGAGGACCACGATGCCGATGATCCAGATATTCCAGAAGCTACTCATTTGCCATTCTCCTGCAGGGAACGCCCGTGCTCAGGCGACAGGATGGGATCGGTCTCCAGCGCGGTGCGGCCGATGTCCTCGAAGCGCGCGCGGTTGGCCGGACGGTAGGCCCACCAGCACACGCCGAAGAAGGCGAGCATGGCGGCCACGGTGGCGATGCTGTGCATGAGGCCATAAGACATTACTGGTTCCTCTTCATGACGGTGCCCAGCTGCTGCAGGTAGGCCACGAGGGCGTCCTGCTCGGTCTTGCCCTGCACTTCGTAGGGCGCCTTGCGGAT
>DASUXS010000032.1:0-4368 GCA_036377855.1 Moraxellaceae bacterium | reverse complement strand
CCCATGCCGCTCTCTTCTTTCTTCCGTCTCTTCCTGGTCCTGGCCTTGCTCTGCAATGGCCTGGCATCAGCGCATGCCGCTGTGGCCCATGCCCTGATGGCGCTGCCTGTGCAGGAAACGGTGGCGATGGAAGACTGCCATGACAGGGCGGGCCATCATGAAGAGGGCAGCGTGCCGGCGCCCTCCGATCACGGCAAGGCTTCCACCTGCTGCCAGGGCCCGGTCTGCAATTGCGCCTGTGCCGTGTCGCTGCCCGCCAATCTGCCCGCCCTGGTATCCCCGGCCTTCTGGCCTTCACAGCCGGTGCTGTCCGCACCGGACCGCTATCGCTCCATTGCCGCCGACCTTGTCCTGCGGCCGCCCATTGCCTGAACCGGTCTGCTGATACGGTGACGGGATTCCCGTCGAATCCAGGCTTGTGCATCATGGAGCTCCCATGCGCCATTCTTCTTCTGGTGGATTGCCATCCACCGATCTTCTGTCGTCGTCGCTGACGCGACGCCGTTTTGTCCAGGGCCTGGCCCTGGGCGGTGCTGCGCTGGCTGTAGGCTGGCCGCGTTTTTCCACGGCCGCTGTGCCGGAGCTGGCCGGCAATGTGCTGGACCTCTTCATTGGCGAGCAGCAGGTGAATTTCACCGGGCGTGAACGCACGGCCATCACGGTCAACGGTTCCCTGCCGGCGCCGCTGCTGCGTTTCCGCGAAGGCGATGCCCTGACCCTGCGCGTGCACAACACCCTCAGGGAAGACACCTCCATCCATTGGCATGGCCTCTTGCTGTCGGCCAATATGGATGGCGTGCCCGGGCTGTCTTTCCATGGCATCGCGCCGGGCAGCACCTTCACCTACCAGTTCCCGCTGCAGCAGAGCGGCACCTACTGGTATCACAGCCATTCCGCTATGCAGGAAGCGCGCGGGCTTTATGGCGGGATCATCATCGAGCCGCGTGAACCCGAGGCTTTCCATTACGACCGCGAACATGTGCTGGTGCTTTCCGACTGGAGCGACAGCGATCCCCACCACATCCTGGACCGGCTGAAAAAGCAGGCCAGCTATTACAATTACCAGCAGCGCACCGTGGGCGATTTTTTCCGCGACCTGCGCGAGCAGGGCTGGGCCGCCACCTGGGCCGATCGCAAGATGTGGGGCCAGATGCGTATGACGCCCACGGACCTGGCCGATGTATCGGCCGCGACTTACACCTATCTGGTGAACGGGCAGACGCCGGCCGGCAACTGGACCGGGTTGTTCAGGCCGGGCGAGAAAATCCGGCTGCGTTTCATCAATGCCGCGGCCATGAGCTATTTCGATATCCGTATTCCCGGTTTGAAGATGACGGTGGTGGCCGCTGACGGCCAGAACGTCGAGCCGGTGGAGATTGAAGAGTTCCGGCTGGGCGTGGCGGAAACGCTGGATGTGATCGTGCAGCCGGTGGAGCCGGCCTATACCGTGTTTGCGCAAAGCATGGATCGCAGCGGTTATGCGCGGGCCACGCTGGCCACGGCGCAGGGCCTGCAGGCGCTGGTGCCCGCTGTCGATCCGCGTGTGCTGCTGGGAATGGCCGACATGGGCCATGACATGGCGGGTATGGATGGCATGGAAGACATGGAAGGCATGGACCACAGCATGCACGCCATGCCCGCGCAAACGCATCCCGCCAGTGAAGACAGCAATCCCGGCGTGGACATGCAGGCTGCCATGCCCATGCCGCGCCTGGATGATCCGGGCGTGGGCCTGCGCGACAACGGTCGCCGCGTGCTGACCTATGCGGACCTGAAAAGCGCCTTCCCCGATCCCGATGGCCGCGAACCTTCCCGCGAAATCGAACTGCATCTCACCGGCCATATGGAGCGTTATGTCTGGTCCTTCAACGGCATTCCTTTTGCCAGCGCAGAGCCCCTGCAACTGAAATACGGCGAACGGGTACGGCTGGTACTGGTCAATGACACCATGATGGAACATCCCATACACCTGCACGGCATGTGGAGCGACCTGGAGGACGAGGAGGGCAACTTCCTCGTGCGCAAGCACACCATTTCCATGCCGCCAGGCACGCGCCGCAGCTACCGCGTCACGGCCGATGCTTTGGGGCGCTGGGCCTATCACTGCCATCTGCTGATGCATATGGACGCGGGCATGTTCCGCGAAGTGCGGGTGGAGGCATGACCATGTCCAGACTCGCTATCGCATTTTCAACGGCACTGCTGGCCATTCCGGTGCATGCCGAGGAAGACCATTCGCACCACGGCCATCACATGGCCATGCCCGAACCCGCGCCGGTGCAGCCGCAGGAAAGTGCAACTGCTTCACTGCCACCACCGACGGCCGAGGAAATGGCTGCCGCCTTTCCCGACCTGGGCGGCATGCAGATGCAGGACCATATGGCTGCGACGCGTTACACCAAGCTCATGGTGGACAGGCTGGAGTGGCAAGATGCCGATGTGCATGACGCTGCTGTCTGGGATGCGCGCCTTTCCTGGGGCGGTGATTTCAACCGTCTCTGGCTGAGCAGCGAAGGTGAACGTGAAGGCGGCGCAACCGGCCACCTGAAATCGCAGCTGTATGTCTCGCATGCCTTCAGCCGCTGGTGGGAAGCCACCGCGGGCCTGCGCCAGGATGGCGGGGAAGGACCGGGCCGGACCTGGGCCGGTGTCGGTATCCAGGGGCTGGCGCCGTATTTCTTTGAATTGTCGGCGATGGCGTATGCGGGCGAGGGCGGGCGTACAGCGCTGGAATTCGAAGCCGAGTACGAACTGTTGCTGAGCAACCGCCTTATCCTGCAACCGCGCCTGGAGCTGAATGCCTATGGCAAGGACGACGTGGAGAAGGGCACAGGCAGCGGCCTCAGCGATGCCGAATTCGGCCTGCGTCTGCGTTATGAAATCCGCCGCGAATTCGCGCCCTATGCCGGTGTGGAATGGTCACGCAAATTCGGCGACAGCGCCGACCTGGCGCGCGACAGCGGCGCCCGGACCGGCGAAGCCCGCGCCGTGGCGGGCGTCAGGCTGTGGTGGTGATGGTGTCAGGCTGCATGCGGTTTTGAGCTGCCCGATGTCCCCGGCGAGGCGTCGTCGGGTGCATCGGGCAGGAAACCATCGGACTGCCGGCTCCACAAACGATGATAGGCACCCTGCCGGGCCAGCAGCTCGGCATGGCTGCCGTCTTCGATGATGCGGCCGTTTTCAAACACCAGGATACGGTCCAGGTGCGCGATGGTGGACAGGCGATGCGCCACCACCAGCACGGTCTTGCCCTTCATCACCGTATCCAGCGTTTCCTGTATGGCTTTTTCCGTCACCGAATCCAGGCTGGAGGTGGCTTCGTCCAGGATAAGGATGGGCGCGTCCTTGAGCACCACGCGCGCAATCGCGATACGCTGGCGCTGTCCGCCGGACAGTTTCACGCCACGTTCCCCCACCAGCGAGTCATAGCCTTCCTTCATCTGCGTGATGAAATCATGGGCATGTGCCGCCTTGGCGGCTTCGATGATTTCCGCGTCTGTTGCTTCCAGCCGGCCATAGCCTATGTTTTCGCGCAGGCTGCGGTGGAACAGGCCCGGGTCCTGCGGAATCAGGCTGATCTGCGCATGCAGGCTGTCCTGCTGAAAGTCACGGATATCGTGGCCATCGATGCTGATGACGCCGCTGTCCACGTCATGCAGGCGCAGCAGGCTGTTCACGAAAGTGGATTTGCCGGAACCGGAAAAGCCCACCAGGCCCACGCGCTGCCCGCCGGGAATGTCCACGCTGAGATGGCGGAACACCGGCTTGCCCTTGTCGTAGGAAAAACTCACGTCATCAAAGCGGATATGGCCGGCCGTGATGGGCAGGGCGCTGGCCGTGGCGATGTCGCGCACCTCATGCGAGCGGACCAGGGTCTGCACGCCGTTGGAGACATTGCCTATGGCTTCGAAAAGCTCCAGGAAACGACGGCTGAGATTGCGCACTTCATTGATGATGAGCAGGGACATGCTCACCGCCATCACGAACTCTCCGGCGCCGATACGGCCTTGGCCCCAGAGGACCAGGGCATACCAGAGCAGGCCGGCCTTGAGGAAGGCAGCGGCGGAAAACTGTATCCAGCGCACTTTTTCTGAATAGCTAATGGAACGCGTCATCGCCTCCCTTTCGCGGCCCAGATAGCCCTCGAGATGTTCGCGTTCGTAATCCAGGCGGGCAAACAGCCGGGTGTTGGCGATATTGGTGACCGAGTCCACGACATTGCCGGTGGTGGCACTGCGCGCGGTGGCGGCGGCAAAGGCATAGCGGTGGCCGCGTCGCGCCAGCGTCCAGGACAAGGTCAGGAAAACGCTGGCCCAGCCGCCCAGGAAAAGCCCCAGGCCCAGGTTGGCCTGCGCCAGCAGGATCACC
>DASUXS010000031.1:0-7709 GCA_036377855.1 Moraxellaceae bacterium | reverse complement strand
GCCATACCAATCAATGCCCCACCGGCGTGGCCACGCAGGACACATGGCGGCAACGCGCGCTGGTGGTACCGGACAAGGCCGAGCGCGTCTACAACTTCCATCACCGCACCGTGCATGCGGTGGCGGAAATGCTGGCCACGGCGGGTCTGTCGCGACCGGAGGAATTGCGGCCGCATCACCTGGTACGGCGCATTTCTTCGTCGGAAGTGAAATTGTTTTCCGAGCTGCATTACTACTGCCGGCCGGGCGAGCTGCTCAGTGAATCCGCCGGCAGCCATTTCTACCGCAAGATGTGGCGGCTGGCGCAGGCGCATACCTTCGCACCAGCGGAGTTGTAGGGCTCGGCCATTTTTCGAGGCCGCTAAAGACGCTGGGCCCCGGCCTTCGCCGGGGCGACAGTTGGGGTTTGAGGAGAGTGACGCGGTCAGTCCTTCCTGCGTCATTCCCGCGAAGGCGGGAATGACGAAGTAGTTCGGGGCATGAAAATATAAACCCCATAAAAAAAGGCGGCCCAGAGGCCGCCTTTTTTACATCCGCATTTACTGCCGGATATGCCCATCCCCCAGCACCACCCACTTCTGCGAGGTGAGGCCTTCCAGGCCCACCGGGCCGCGGGCATGGATCTTGTTGGTGGAGATGCCGACTTCGGCGCCGAGGCCATATTCGAAGCCGTCGGCGAAACGCGTGGAGGCATTCACCATCACCGAGCTGGAGTCCACTTCATTGAGGAAGCGGCGCGAGCGCGTCACGTTTTCGGTGACGATGGCATCGGTGTGGTGGGAGCCGTATTTGTTGATATGCGCGATGGCTTCGTCGAGACCGTCCACCACCTTGATGGCCAGCACCGGCGCGAGATATTCCTCGTACCAGTCCTGCTCGGTGGCGGGGATGGCTTCGATGATGGCGCGCGTGCGTTCGCAGCCGCGCAGCTCTACACCCTTTTCGCGATAGAGCGGGGCCAGCGTCTTCAGCGCCGCTTCTGCAATCGGCGCATCCACCAGCAGGGTTTCCATGGTGTTGCAGGTGCCGTAGCGATGCGTCTTGGCATTCATGGCCACGGGCACGGCCTTGGCCATGTCGGCATCGCGGTCTATGAAGACATGGCAGTTGCCGTCGAGATGGTAGATCACGGGCACGCGGGCTTCGCTGCTGATGCGTTCGATCAGGCCCTTGCCACCGCGGGGCACGATGACGTCCACGAATTCCGGCATGGTGATGAGCGCGGACACGGCGGCGCGGTCGGTGGTTTCCACCACCTGCACGGCTTCCGGCGGCAGGCCGGCCTTGGCCAGTCCCTGCTGGATGCAGACGGCGATGGCGCGGTTGGAGTGAATGGCTTCGGAGCCGCCACGCAGGATGGTGGCATTGCCGGATTTCAGGCAGAGCGAGGCCGCTTCCAGCGTCACGTTCGGGCGCGATTCATAAATGATGCCGATGACACCGAGCGGCACGCGCATCTTGCCGACCTGGATACCGGTAGGGCGGTAGACGAGATCGGTGATGGCGCCGACCGGATCGGGCAGGTCCATCACCTGGCGCAGGCCTTCCAGCATGCCGGCGAAAGTTTTTTCACTGATGGTGAGGCGGTCCAGCATGGCGGCGTCCAGGCCGTTGGCACGGCCGGCATCCACGTCTTTCCGGTTGGCCGCGAGGATGTCCGGCTTGGCCGCCACCAGTGCTTCCAGGATGGCGGCCAGGGCCGCGTTCTTCTCGCTGGTGCTGGCGCGGGCGGTGGCACGCGACGCGGCGCGGGCAGCGCGGCCCAGCGTCTGCATATAGGCGGAAACATCGATGGGGGTGTTCACGGCGGCATCCTCGGCAATACAGCGGGGGAAGCCGGGCTTCCCCCTTATCGGCCCGGGAGTATAACGCCAACCCTGTTCTAGGTCGCCCAGCGGCTGTACAGGGGTGTGCGCCGCAGCGGCACGACATTGCGCAGGTCGGGCTGGGCCAGCACCTGGTTCAGCACCCGGGCTTCCAGCGCCGCCAGGCCGGCCTGGCCGACACGGCGCGGACGCGGGATGGCGATATCCAGGTCCAGGCCTATGCGGCCGTCCTCGATAAGCAGGATGCGGTCAGCCACATGCACGGCCTCGCTGACATCATGCGTGACCAGCAGCACGGTGAAGCCCAGCTCCTGCCAGAGCTGCTCGATGAGCTGCTGCATTTCCAGGCGGGTCAGCGCATCCAGCGCGCCCAGCGGTTCGTCCAGCAAGAGCAGGCGGGGCTTGTGCACCAGGGCACGCGCCAGCGCCACGCGCTGCTTCTGGCCACCGGACAGCGCCGCCGGCCAGTCCAGGGCTCGGTCCGCGAGGCCGACAGCGGCCAGCGCGCGTTGTGCCGCCGGGCGCCAGTTGCCCTTGATGCCCAGGCCGACATTGCTGATCACATTCTTCCAGGGCAGCAGGCGCGACTCCTGGAACATCAGGCGTATGTCGTCGCGCGCTTTGCTGAGGTCACGCTCATCCGCCAGCAGCTCGCCGCCATCGGGCTGGTCCAGTCCGGCCAAGAGGCGCAGCAGCGTGCTTTTGCCGCAGCCGCTGCGGCCGACGATGGCCACGAACTGTCCCGGCGGAATATCCAGGTGTATGCCGTTGAGCACCTGGCGGGTGCCGAAATGGCGTTGCACGCCTTCCAGCTGCAGGGCCAGGCCATGGGCCGAGGCGTTGTCGGCATTGATGTTCTCGGGTGCGCTCATGCCGCCTCTCCTCGTGCCGGCTGGTAGGCCGGATGCCAGCGCAGCCAGATACGTTCCAGGCCGCGGGCGGCCAGGTCGGCGACCTTGCCCAGCAGGGCGTAAAGCAGGATGGCCACGACCACGATGTCGGTCTGCAGGAATTCACGCGCATCCATGGCCAGGTAGCCGATGCCGGAGCTGGCGGAAATGGTTTCTGCCACGATCAGCGTCAGCCACATCACGCCCAGCGCGAAACGCACGCCGACCAGGATATTGGGCAGGGCGCCGGGCAGGATGACTTGCCAGAACAGCGAAAAGCCGGAGAGACCGTAGCTGCGCGAGGCCTCCACCAATTGCGGATCGATATTGCGTATGCCGTGGTAGGTGTTGATGTAGATGGGGAAGACGGTGCCGAAGGCCACCAGGAAAATCTTGGCCGACTCGTCGATGCCGAACCACAGTATCACCAGCGGGATCAGCGCCAGGTGCGGGATGTTGCGCACCATCTGCACGGTGCTGTCCAGCAGGCGCTCGCCCCAGCGTGACAGGCCGGTGATGAAGCCCAGTGCCAGGCCTATGCTGCCGCCAATGGCAAAACCGCTGATGGCGCGTTTGCCGCTGACCAGCAGATGCGTCCACAGCTCGCCGCTTTGCAGCAGGGTCCAGAAGGCGGTGAGTACCGCGGTGGGCGCCGGCAGGATGCGGGTGGCCATGAAGCCGGACACCGCCGCCAGCTGCCAGAGCAGCAACAGCAGCAGCGGCAGCAGCCAGGGCGCGATGCGTATCAGCAGGTTTTTGGAAAAAACGTTCATGTGATTCTCAAGAGTAAACGCCGGGCGTGGGGGGCTGGCCGGTAAGCAGCCAGCGGCCCAGGTCGCGGAATTTGTAGTCCACGGGATCATGCAGGGTGTGGGTGCGCACATTGCGCCAGAAGCGGTCGTGGCCGAATTTCGACAGCGTGGCGCCGGCACCCACGGTTTCAAAAATGCGCGAGCTGATGTCCAGGGCGGAGCGGGTGGCGCTGGCCTTGGCGGTGAAGACAGCGAGGGCGGCATCGCCACGTTCTGCAGCGCTCAGGGCATCGCCTTTGTCCCAGGCCGTTTGCAAAGCGAGGGCGGCGCGATCAGCCAGTGCGATGGCGCCTTGCAGTGCCACCCAGAGCTCGCCGAAATGTTTTTGCACATAACGGTCGCCCGCCACGCTGTCGGCATCGGAGTCCGGCCAGGGCCGGGCTTTTTCCACGGCGTAGTCACGGGCCGCCGCGAGGGCGCCCAGGGCATTGCCGATATAGATTTCCGTCAGGATGAGTTGCGACACGGTGGAGCGCAGCGTCTGCCGCGGGGTGCGACGGCGCGCCACCAGGCTGTCGCCCGGAAGTCCGCCGAGAATTTCTTCCGGCGCGACACGTACCTTGTCGAAATGCACGGAGACGCTGTCGGTCTGGCGCTGGCCCATGGCATCCCAGTCGCTGTCCACGCGCAGGCCGGCTCGTGTCGCCGGCAGCACGAGGAAAATGCGGTCATCCACAGGGCCACCGACATGGCTGGGCACGGGCGCGGTCAGCACCAGGGCATCGGCATCGACAGCACCGGAGCAGAAAGACTTCACGCCATCGAGTTCAAAGGCATCGCCAACAGCGCGCAGGCTGAGTCGCGGATCGCGGCCATTGGTGGCATTGCCCCAGAACCAGCGCTGGTCCACGGTGGCCGTCAGCCATTCACGCTGCTGCACGGGACTGCCGTAAAGCAGCAGGCTGGCCACCTGCAGATGCTGGAAAGCGAAGAGATGGCCCAGTGAACTGTCCGCTTCCGTGAGACGGCGTATGACGGGATAGATCTCCGTCCAGCGCCAGCCCTGGCCCCCGAATTCCAGCGGCACCGCCAGCGTCAGCAGGCCGCTGTCACGCAGCAGCTGGCGCTGGGCCAGGGCAGTGCCACCGCTGCGATCGCGTTCGATTGCAGTGGCGGCAAGTTCGGCCGCCACTTTTTCCACGGTGTCACGCAATGCCTCTGCTGTCAGGGTATGCAGCGGCGGCAGCACGACCTGGCTGTTGATCGCGGCGCTGGGGCTGGCTACCTGGTTCATGACTGCTTAACGCACCGGCTTCCAGGCGTTGGCATTAGCCACGTCCACCGCCTTGGGCAGCAGGCCTTCCTTCAGGAAAAGGTCGGCGATCTGCTGCGCGTCTTGCAGCGATTTCTTGTCCACCGGACGCACGTCGTAGCTGCGGCGCGAATTCGCCAGTTCCACCGTGGCGGTATCCAGGCCCCATACGGGTGCCAGGATGGCGGCGGCTTCCTTGGGATTCTTCTTCACCCATTTGCCGGCGTTCTGCAGCTCGGCATAGATCAGCGCGGTGGCCTTGGGATTGTCCCTGGCGAAATTGGCGGAGGCCAGGTAGTAGCGCTGGTAGCTGGCCAGGCCCTTGCTGCCGTCGGCGATCACGCGCACCTGCGCCTGGTTCTGCACGGCGGCGACAAAGGGATCCCACACCACCCAGGCGTCAATCGAACCCTGCGTGAAAGCGGCGCGGCCATCGGCCGGCGAGAGATAGGCCGGGGTGATGTCGGAGAAGCTCAGGCCGTTCTTGGCCAGCGCGGACAGCAGCAGGTAATGCACACCGGCGGCCTTGGCGAAACCCACGCGCTTGCCCTTGAGGTCGGCGATGGTCTTGATGGGGGAGTTGGCGGGCACCACGATGGCCTGCGCCGTGGGCGAGGGCGCTTCGCTGGCGACAAACACCACCTGCGCACCGGCGGCCAGCGCGAACACCGGCACGGTGTCGGCGACGTCGGCACTGAAATCGATATTGCCCACGTTCAGCGATTCCAGCAGCGGCAGGCCGCTGGTGAATTCATGCCAGCTCACCTTATAGCCCAGCGGCGCCAGTTTCTTTTCCAGCGTGCCCTGGGCCTTGAGCAGGGTGATGAGGGTGGAGGATTTCTGGAAACCGATACGCACGGTTTTTTCATCATCGGCGCTGGCCGTGGTGGCGAAGAGGCCGCCGACGACAGTGGCCAGCAGCGCGATGGCGCCGGTTTTCAGCAGCTTGCGACGGGAGAGGCGGGAGTCCATAAGGCAGTCCTTGGTCTTAGTGCTAGTGAGTTAAAAAGAAGGGGCGCGTATCAGCTGGCTGAAACACGCGGCAGGAAATGATTGGCGACGATTTCGCCGAAGGGACCGGACAGGGTCTGGCCCGGCAGCTTGTCCTGCACATGGCGCGGCAGCAGCGGGAAAACCAGTTCGGCGAAGCGGTAGGCTTCCTCGAGATGCGGGTAGCCGGAGAGGATGAAGGTGTCGATGCCGATGTCGGAATATTCCTTGATACGCGCCGCCACCTGTTCCGGGCTGCCCACCAGCGCCGTGCCGGCACCGCCACGCACCAGGCCGACACCGGCCCAGAGATTGGGGCTGACTTCGAGATCGGCGCGGGAACGGCCCTTGGCCTGCGCATGCAGCGCCACCATGCGCTGCTGGCCCACGGAATCCATGCGGGCAAACGTGGCTTGCGCACGTGCCACGGTTTCGTCGTCGACACGGCTGATGAGTTCGTCCGCGGCGGCCCAGGCTTTTTCCTCGGTCTCGCGCACGATCACATGCAGGCGTATGCCGAAGGTGAGCTGGCGGCCCAGTGCGGCGGCTTTTTCACGTACGGCCGCGACTTTCTTAGCGACATCCTCAGGCGGTTCGCCCCAGGTGAGGTAGGTGTCCACCTGTTCCGCGGCCAGGTCCTGCGCTGCATCTGAAGAACCACCGAACCATACCGGCGGATAGGGACGCTGCACCGGCGGATACAGCAGCTTGGAACCTTTCACGGAAAGATGTTTGCCCTGGTAATTGAAAGCTTCGCCATCGTGGCTGCGTGCAATCACTTCGCGCCAGATACGCAGGAATTCGGCGGAGGCTTCATAACGCTCTTCGTGGTTGAGGAAGAGGCCGTCGCCTTCCAGTTCCGGCAGGTCGCCGCCGGTGACGAGATTCACCAGCAGGCGGCCCTTGGAAAGGCGGTCGAAAGTCGCGGCCATGCGTGCGGACACGCTGGGCGCCACCAGTCCCGGCCGCAGCGCGACCAGGAATTTCAATCGGCGCGTGGCATTGATAAGGCTGGCCGCCACCACCCAGGGATCCTCACAGGAGCGGCCGGTGGGCAGCAGCACGCCTTCGTAGCCCAGGGTGTCGGCCGCGATGGCGACCTGGGTGACGTATTCGGCGCTGACCTGGCGGGCACCATCGCTGGTGCCCAAGTAGCGGCTGTCCCCGTGCGTGGGGATGAACCAGAAAATGTTCAGACTCATGGCGGCTCTCAATTAATACGTTGTGAATGCGGGGCGCTTATTTGCTGGCGGTTTTAGCCGCAGGCAGAACGGCGTCCTTGATGCTCAGGGGCTTGGGGATGAGCTTGAGGGTGTAGAAGGTGTCGGCGATTTTCTGCTGGGCCTCCACCACCGGCTTGCTGATGGGCAGCACGCCATAACCCTGGCGCTCGACAGCCACGCGGGTGATGTCTTCCGGCAGGCCTATCAGCGGCGCCACTTGTTTGGCGACTTCAGCCGGATTCTTTTTGGACCAGTCACCCACGCTGCGGATTTCTTCCACCAGGATCTTCAGCACCTTGGGATTGGCGGCGGCATAGGGGCGGCGGGCGAGATAGAACTGGTGGTTGTCCACCAACTTTTTTCCGTCGCGCAGGGTGCGGGCGGACAGCTGCTTTTCCGCGGCGGCCTGGTAGGGATCCCAGATCACCCAGGCGTCGATATTGCCGCTCTGGAAGGCGGCGCGGCCATCAGCGGGATTGAGGAAGACGGGCTGGATGTCGGCATAGCTGAGGCCGGCTTCTTCCAGGGCGCGCACCAGCAGGTAATGCACATTGGAGCCCTTGTTGAGCGCGACCTTCCTGCCCTTCAGGTCGGCCACCGCCTGGATCTGCGAATCGGCGGGCACCAGGATGGCCTCGCCCTTGGGGGCTGGCGGCTCGAAGCCGACGTAGACCAGGGCCGCACCGGCCGCCTGGGCGAAGATCGGCGGCGCCTCG
>DASUXS010000030.1:0-10305 GCA_036377855.1 Moraxellaceae bacterium | reverse complement strand
ATCATGGCCCGCCTGCGTGATCCCGAGCGTGGCTGTCCCTGGGACCTGGAGCAGGATTTCTCCACCATCGCGCCCTATACGCTGGAAGAGGCGCATGAGGTGGCGGATGCCATTGCCCGCAACGACCTGCGCAACCTCGAGGAAGAGCTGGGCGACCTGCTGTTGCAGGTGGTGTTCCATGCGCAGATGGCCAGTGAGCAGCAGGCTTTTGATTTCGAAGACGTGGCGCGCGGCATTGCCGAGAAAATGATTCGTCGCCATCCGCATGTGTTTCCTGGCGGGCAACTGGAGGGGGAGCGTGCGGATATCGGCAGCGAGCAGGTGGTGGCCAACTGGGATGCCATCAAGGCGGCCGAGAAGGCCGCGCGTGGCGAAACCCCGCAGCGTTTGCTGGACAGCGTGTCCGCTGGCCTGCCGGCCCTGACGCGTGCCGAGAAGCTGCAGAAGAAAGCTGGCAAGGTCGGCTTTGACTGGAATGATCCGCGCGCCGTCATCGCCAAGCTGTGCGAGGAGCTGGACGAGGTCGAAGCCGAGCTGGATGCGGCCGACGCTGGCCAGGGCAGCCGCTCAGCGCAGGAGGACGAGCTGGGTGACCTGCTGTTCTGTGTGGTCAACCTGGCCCGGCACCTGGACCTGGACAGCGAGATGGCGCTGAAACGGGCCAATGCCAAGTTCGAACGCCGTTTCGCCCATATCGAGGACAGCCTGGCGGCACAGGGCTTGCCGTTCGCGGACGCCACCCTGGAACAGATGGAAGCCCTCTGGGTCGAGGCCAAGCAGGCTGAGCGATCGTCCTAGCCTGCGGATACACTGAAATCCGCCATCGGCATTGCCACCCGCCTCCCGACTCCTGACAATGCCTGCATGAACGCTCCTTTCCATCCCGACAGCAGTCCCCTGACCGACGCCTTCCGGCGCCGTATCAGCTATCTGCGGCTGTCGGTCACGGACCGCTGCGACCTGCGCTGCGTCTACTGCATGGCGGAAGACATGACTTTCCTGCCGCGCCAGCAGGTGCTGACGCTGGAAGAGCTGGCGCGTATCGCGCGTGTCTTTGTCAGCCTGGGCGTGGAAAAGATACGGCTCACCGGCGGTGAACCGCTGGTGCGGCAGAACCTGCCCTGGCTGGCGCGCGAGATTGCCGGCTTGCCCGGCCTGCGTGAGCTGGCCATGACCACCAACGGCATGCGCCTGGCAGGCGTCGCGCAGGAGCTGCATGCCGCGGGCGTGCAGCGTCTCAATATCAGCCTCGACAGCCTGCGCCCCGAACGTTTCCGCGACATCACGCGAGTGGGCGATGTATCGGCCGTGCTGGCCGGTTTGAAAGCGGCGCAAACGGCCGGCTTCCAGCGCATTAAACTGAACAGCGTCATCCTGCGTGGCCGCAATGATGATGAGGTGCTGGAGCTGGTGGACTTCGCCCGCCAGCAGCATTGCGACATCAGCTTCATCGAAGAAATGCCGCTGGGTGAAATCAGCGAGCATGACCGCGCCGCTGTCTTCGTGCCCAGCGATGAGCTGCTGGGCCGTATCGGTGAGAAATTCGATCTCCTGTCCAGTACCGAAAGTACCGGCGGACCGTCGCGTTACTACCGCTTTGCCGACAGCGACAGCCGCGTCGGTTTCATCTCTCCGCATAGCCATAATTTCTGCGCCGACTGCAATCGCGTACGCGTGACGGTGGAAGGGCGCCTGCTGCTCTGCCTGGGCAACGAGGACAGCCTGGACCTGCGCCAGCTGATGCGGGAGGAGGGTGCCGACGACGAGGCCCTGCGTGTCGCCATCATCAGCGCCATGCAGCTCAAGCCCGAGCGCCATCATTTTGATCTGGAGCAGAGGCCGCAGATCGTCCGTTTCATGAACATGACGGGCGGCTGAAACCTTTCTATTACATCGTCATTCCCGCGCAGGCGGGACAAAAGCCCGCAGGGCGTTGAACAGCCGAAGGCTGGCCCGAAGGGTGAGCGCAGCGAATAATCTCCAGAACCTCCAGCGGGCCTTCAAGGACGAATGCCATGGAAAAGCGGTTCTTTGTTTATATGCTCGCCAATCGCAAGCGCGGCGTGCTTTATATTGGCGTAAGCTCGAATTTGCCTGGGCGGGTCTGGCAGCATAAACAGTCCCTGCCGGGCAGCTTTACCCACCAGTACAACGTGAAGAGTCTGGTCTGGTTTGAGGAGTGCACAACAGCTGAATCGGCCATTACGCGTGAGAAACAGCTCAAAAAGTGGATGCGCTCATGGAAGATAAGACTGGTTGAAACCATGAATCCGGAGTGGCGGGATTTGTATCCGGATATCTGCGCATGAATCGGGAGATTCCCGCCTGCGCGGGAATGACGGTTTTTTTTTGGGGTGTGGATGTTATGAAAAGTAGTGAAAACAAGCCCTTTGTGGCCCTGACCATTGCCGTGCTGACGGTGTCCGATACCCGTGATGAACGCAGCGACACCTCCGGCCAGCTGCTGGCGGAAAAACTCACGGAAGCCGGCCACCGGCTGCATGAGCGCCGCATCGTGAAAGACGACATCTACCAGATCCGCGCCGCACTTTCGCAGTGGATTGCCGATGCCGGCGTGCAGGCCGTGATCGTCACCGGTGGCACTGGTTTTTCGGGGCGGGACTCCACACCGGAAGCCGTGAGCGTGCTGTTCGATAAAGAAATCGATGGCTTCGGTGAAGTCTTCCGGCATTTCTCGCTGGCGGAAATCGGGACCAGCACATTGCAGTCGCGCGCCCTGGCGGGACTGGCCAATAACACCGTGATTTTCTGCGTGCCAGGCTCCACCAATGCCTGTCGTACCGCCTGGGACCGCATCATCGGCGAGCAGCTGGACAACCGGCACCGTCCCTGCAATTTCGTGCCGCATCTCAAGCAGTCCTTCTGCGAGGATTCCCGTGGCTGAGGTCTGCTATCCGCCCGGCCTGCTGGGCGTGGATGAAGCCATACAGCGTCTGCTGGTGCTGGCGCGTGAGCAGCAGCCCGCTGTGGTCACGCTACCGCTGGCCCAAGCCGCCGGCCATGTGCTGGCGGCCGATGTGCATGCCGCGATGGATGTGCCGCCGCAGGCCAACAGTGCCATGGATGGTTATGCCTTCTGCGCGGCAGATGTGGTGGCGGAGCAACCCCTGGCCATCAGCCAGCGCATTCCCGCCGGGCAGGCACCGCAACCGCTGCAGCGCGGTAGCGCGGCGCGCATTTTCACTGGTGCCATTGTTCCGCCTGGTGCCGACACCGTGGTGATGCAGGAAAATTGCGAAGCCGATACGGTCCGGGTGCTGATAAAAAAATTGCCGGAAGCCGGCGCCAATATCCGTCCTGCCGGCCAGGACGTGGCGCGTGGTTCGCTGCTGCTGGCGCGTGGCAGTCGCCTCGGGCCAGTGGCCCTGGGCCTGCTGGCTTCTGCCGCTGTTGTTGCTGTTGATGTCTTCCAGCCTTTGCGCGTTGCCGTGCTCAGTACCGGCGATGAATTGCTGGAGCCCGGTGAGGCGTGGCGGCCGGCCGCCATCTACAACAGCAACCGTCCCATGCTGCTGCAGCTGCTGCGCGACTGGGGCTGCGAGGTGCTGGACCTGGGGCGCGTGGCGGACAGTGCGGCGGCCACGGAAAATGCCTTGCAGCAGGCTGTGGCCAGCAAGGCCGATGTGATCATTTCTTCCGGCGGCGTTTCAGTCGGCGAAGAAGACCATGTCAAAACCGCGCTGCAGAAAAACGGCGAACTCGCTTTCTGGAAAATCGCCATCAAGCCGGGCAAGCCGGTGGCGGTGGGGCGTATCGGCAGCGCGATTTTCCTCGGCCTGCCGGGCAATCCGCAGTCGGTGTGGGTGACGGCGCTGCTGCTGGCACGGCCGTTGTTGCTGGCACGGCAGGGGCAGGCAGAGGTGTTGCCCCGGGCGCTGCCGGTCCCGGCCGGCTTTGTCCGCGAGCGTGCGGGTGATCGCCGTGAATACCTGCGGGTGCAATTGCAGGACAGTGCTGAAGGGCTGCAGTTGCTGCCGCATCCGCAGCAGTCCAGTGGTGCGCTCATGTCCGCGGCCTGGGCCCATGGCCTGGCGGCCATTGAGGCGGGGCAAATCGTGAAGCCGGGCACAGCCCTGCCTTTCCTGCCGTTTTCCACGCTTATTCATCCTTGACGCTCGTTTCCCCTTCTGTCACATATTGAGTCATCAAGTTGTCATAAAGGCTCAGGGTGAGCCTTTATCCTGCCCCCGGAAGCAAGCCTTTTAGCCGGGATGTGCTGTTTTCCCTCCTGATTCAAATCATTAAAATTCATTTAAAATTCATAATCTTGTAGATTTTTCTTAATGTCGGGTGTAGCTTCCGGGCAAGCTTCCGCGCCAAGGCGGTGCATGAACACAGGCATGCGCCGCCTTTCAGGGCATGGCCCGGCAGGAAGGCTCAATCCATAAAAAAGCGTATCAAGGAGATACCAAGCATGAATCGCAAACTGCTCGTTCTGGCTGTAGGTGCCGCTATGTCGCTGCCGCTGGCCGCCCAGGCAGCGCCCTCCATCTATGGTCAGCTCAATCTGTCCGTGGACAAGGCCAGCACCAACGACCCCTCGGGTGTGGTGGCTGATGTCGCCGGCTCCTCTGACAGCTGGCAGGTAAACTCCAACTCCTCGCGCCTGGGCATCATGGGTGAGGAAGCGCTGGGTAACGGCCTGAGCGCGGTGTACAAAATCGAATACGGTGTTGCTGCCGACACATCCGGCACCAATGACCTCACCGGCCGTGATCGCTATCTGGGTCTCAAGGGTTCGCTGGGTACGGTGAAACTGGGTGCCTATGACAGCCCGCTGAAGTCTTCCCAGGGCATGGTCGACCAGTTCAATGATGGTCGCTACACCGACATGACCGGTTTTGGCGCTGTCGTGGGCGACAACCGCATGGACAACCTCATTGGCTACGAAAGCCCCAAGTTTGCCGATGCCCTGACCGCCAAGATCGCCATCCAGCCGGGTGAAAGCAATGCTGACAACAGCCTTGCCAATGCCTTCTCGGCGGCCCTGGCCTATGAGGCTGCAGGCCTCTATGCCGCCCTGGCCTATGACAAGAATGTCAGCGACGGTCCGTTCAACGACGCCACTGCCCGTGACACCATCCGCCTGACCGGTACCTATACCGCCGGTGCCATGCAGCTGGGTGCCATGCTGCAGACCTCCGAGATGTCGGATGACGCGACCACCGATGACCGCGACTCCGTGCTGCTGAGCGCCGGTTTCGGCCTGGATGACACGAACGTGGCCAAGGCCCAGTTCATCTATACCAAGGCTGACATGGGTGCTGGTGGCGATGGCAAGCGCATGGCCCTTGAGCTGGGCCTGGACCACAACTTCACCAAGATGACCAAGGCCTATGCCCAGGCCGCTTACGCCACGACCGATGTCAGCGGTGGTGATGATATTGATGACGCCATGTTCGGCGTGGGCATGCTGACCAAGTTCTGATCAGCCTGCACCAAAAAAGGCCCGCATTTGCGGGCCTTTTTCATTTATGACGGGAATGATGGGGTTATGGAGCCCGGAACTAAGAAACTAAGCTTATATAAACAAAGTCTAGGGCTGTCATTGAACTGTAATCGCTAATACACGGCCCTGTCATTTTTCCTCCAGATACTTGCCTGCAGTTGTGGATTAGCCATGACGCCAAAATCCAAGCAAGTGTCTTTTGAGGAGACTCCAGTAATGAAACGTACTCTGATCGCCCTGGGTGTTGCGGCCACCGTGGCTCTTCCTGTGGCTGCCCAGGCCGCTCCCAAGGTCTATGGCAAGCTGAACCTGTCTGTCCAGAACGTGGATCCGGACTATGTGACCCCGGCTCCGGCCACCGCCTCCGACGTCTGGGAAGTTCGTTCCAATGCTTCCCGCTTTGGCGTCAAGGGTGAAGACGAGCTGACCGCGACCCTGAGCGCAATCTACCAGATCGAATGGGAAGTGTCTGGCTCGGGTTCCGGTGACAGCGCCGCTGACCTGGCCGCCCGTAACCGCTACGTCGGTATCAAGCACAACGATTTCGGCAACATCAAGCTGGGCAAGATCGACACCTACGTGAAGCAGGCTGAAGGCAAGATCGACCAGTTCAACGACCTGCCGGGCGACATCGACAAGGTGATCGGTGCCCAGGCCGGTCCCGCCCGCCCCAATAACGTCATCGACTACACCAGCCCCAAGATCGTGGATGCCGTGACCATCGGTGTGCAGCTGATCCAGGGTGAAAATACCGTGGCGGTGGGTTCCTCGGCAGCTGATCCTGACACCGGCCTGGCCGATGCCATTTCCACTTCCGTGGTCTACAACGACGACACCCTGTACCTGGCCCTGGGCTATGACAAGGATGTCCCGACCCGCTTCGCTGCCTTCAACTCCGGTAACGGCTTCAAGGCCAACACCATCCGCGCCGCCGGTAGCTACAGCCTGAAGGATCTGGGTCTGAGCCTGGGCGCCATCTACCAGACCTCCAAGTCCTCCGACCTGGCCACTGGCCCGGAAACCAAGGAAGACGGCTGGATCGTCAGCGCTGCCTTCAAGTTTGCTGAAGCCTGGGTGGCCAAGGCCCAGTACGGCCAGAGCACCAACGAAGCCCCGCGTGGCGTGAGCCCGGCCGCTGGCCAGACCGCTGCCAGCGCCACCCAGAGTGCTGCCGTGAACACCGGTGGCGATGTGGACCTGTCCGCCGCCAGCCTGGGCCTGGACTACAACTTCACGTCCAAGACCCGTGCCTTCGGTTTCTACACGCTGGCCAATCGTTCCAACAATACCCAGGACCTGGATACCACCAGCTACGGCATCGGTATCGACCACAGCTTCTGATCCGCGTTTGACACGCAGGGCCACGGATGGCCCGCCCTGTCTGCTTTACCTGTGTGTGCAAGGAGCTCTTGGCAAACGGATTTGGCTTAAGCCCGCGAAAGCGGGCTTTTTTTATGGCCGCGCCTGGCGTCCGAGGCTAAGTCATTGATTTTAAGCCGGGTTCGCTGGCTTTCGTTGTGACGGCGCAAGCCCCCGTGCTAACATTCCCTCCCGTCTTTAGGACCGGTTTCCAAGGCTCTGTTTTCCACAGTCTCAGGGCCACCGGCTCCACCCCTGCATCCTCAAGCTGTCTGGATTTTTCATGACAAAGTACATCTTCGTTACCGGCGGTGTTGTTTCCTCATTGGGCAAAGGGATTTCCGCCGCGTCGCTGGCCGCCTTGCTCGAGGCCCGCGGCCTCAAGGTCACGATGATCAAGATGGACCCTTACATCAACGTCGACCCGGGCACCATGAGCCCCTACCAGCACGGTGAAGTCTTCGTGACGGGCGACGGCGCCGAAACCGACCTGGACCTGGGCTATTACGAGCGCTTCCTGCGCCATGGCCGCATGACCAAGGCCAATAACTTCACCTCCGGCCGCATCTACTTGGACGTCATCCAGAAAGAGCGCCGTGGCGACTACCTGGGCGCCACTGTCCAGGTCATCCCGCATATCACCGATGCCATCAAGCAGCGCGTGCGCGACGGCGGCCGTGGCTACGACGTGGCCATCGTGGAAATCGGCGGCACCGCCGGTGACATCGAGTCCCAGCCTTTCATGGAAGCCGTGCGCCAGATGCGCGTGGAGCAGGGCTATCAGGGCTCGCTGCTCATGCACCTCACGCTGGTGCCCTATATCGCCTCCGCCGGCGAGACCAAGACCAAGCCTACCCAGCATTCGGTGAAGGAGCTGCGTTCCATCGGGCTGCAGCCGGACATCCTGATCTGCCGCTCCGACCACGAGATTCCCGAGGACTCGCGCCGCAAAATCTCGCTGTTCACCAACGTCGATGAAAAGGCCGTCATCCTGGCCATCGACGCGCCCAGCATCTACATGATCCCGCTGAAGTTCCACGAGCAGGGCATGGACGACCTGGTGATCGAGCGCCTGGGCCTGGGCCCGCGTCCGGCCGCCGACCTGTCCGACTGGCAGCGCGTGGTGGATGCGCTGATGAATCCGGAGCGCGAAGTCACCATCGCCATGGTGGGCAAGTACATCGAACTCATCGACGCCTACAAGTCGCTGAACGAAGCCCTGCTGCATGCCGGCATCCAGAACCGCACGCGCGTGAACATCCATTACATCGATGCCGAATCCATTGAAGCGGACGGCACCGGGGTATTGGAAAGCGTGGACGCCATCCTCGTGCCCGGTGGCTTCGGCGACCGCGGCACCGAAGGCAAGATCACCGCGGTGCAGTTCGCCCGCGAGCGCCAGATTCCCTACCTGGGCATCTGCCTGGGCATGCAGGTGGCGGTGATCGAATACGCCCGCCACAAGGCTGGCCTGGAAGGCGCCAACTCCACCGAGCTCAAGAAGAATCCCGCGCATCCCGTCATCGGCCTGATCACGGAATGGCGCAGCGAAACCGGTGCCGTTGAGCGTCGCGATGAAGCCTCTGATCTTGGTGGCACCATGCGCCTGGGTGCGCAGGCCTGCCATCTCGAGCCGGGCAGCAAGGCGCGCGAACTCTATGGCCAGGACGAGATCGTCGAACGCCATCGCCACCGCTATGAAGTGAACAACAACTACCTGCCGCAGCTGGAAGGCGCCGGCCTGCGCATTTCCGGCCGCAGCGCGGACCGCAGCCTGGTGGAAATGGTGGAAATCCCCGACCACCCCTGGTTCGTGGCCTGCCAGTTCCATCCCGAATTCACCAGCTCGCCGCGTGACGGCCATCCGCTGTTCACCGGCTTCATTGGTGCTGCGCTGAAGCAGGCAGGAAAGGTTTAAGACCTGGTAGGAGCGGCTTCAGCCGCGAACCTGCGTTGAGTTCGCGGCTGAAGCCGCTCCTACGTAGCCTTCGTAGGATTGATAGAGAAAGCGTTATGCAGCAGAAAGTGATCAAGCTCGGCGACATCGAGATCGGCAACAACAAGCCCTTCGTGCTCTTCGGCGGCATGAACGTGCTGGAGTCGCGTGAGCTCGCGCTCAAGGTCTGCGAAGAATATGTGCGCGTCACGCAGAAGCTGAAGATTCCCTATGTCTTCAAGGCTTCCTTTGACAAGGCCAACCGCTCCTCCATGCATTCCTATCGCGGCCCCGGCCTCGAGGAAGGCCTGCGCATTTTCGAAGAGATCAAGAAGACCTTCGGCGTGCCGGTGATCACCGATGTGCACGAGCCGCACCAGGCCGCGCCGGTGGCGGAAGTGGCGGACATCATCCAGCTGCCAGCCTTCCTGTCGCGCCAGACCGATCTGGTCGTGGCCATGGCTAAAACCAAGGCCATCATCAATATCAAGAAAGCCCAGTTCCTTGCGCCCAAGGAAATGAAGCACATCCTGCAGAAGTGTGAGGAAGCCGGTAACGACCAGCTCATCCTCTGCGAACGCGGTTCCAGCTTCGGCTACAACAACCTCGTGGTGGACATGCTGGGCTTCGGCATCATGAAGGAACTTGGCTATCCGGTGTTCTTCGACGTGACGCATTCCCTGCAGATGCCGGGTGGCCTGCCCAATGCCGCCGGTGGCCGCCGTGCCCAGGTGACCGAGCTGGCCCTGGCCGGCATGTCGCAGAAAATCGCCGGTCTTTTCCTGGAAGCCCATCCGGTGCCGGAAGAAGCCAAGTGCGACGGTCCCTGCGCCCTGCGCCTGTCCCAGCTGGAAGGTTTCCTTTCGCAGGTGAAGGCCATGGACGAGCTGGTGAAGAGTTTCCCGGTGCTGGATACGCACTGAGGTTTTTAGGAATGAACGTCATTCCCGCGTAGGCGGGAATCTCGTGAAAAAAAGCAGAGCCTTGTTCAAGGCCCGCTGACCGTTATGGAGATCCCCGCCTTCGCGGGGACGACGTGGTAAATCAAGATTCAGTTTGAAGGAGTAGAGAGCATGTCCCAGATCGCCGATATCCGTGCGCGTGAAATTCTGGATTCCCGTGGCAATCCCACCATCGAAGCCGATGTCATCCTGGAATCCGGCGTGATGGGTCGTGCCAATGCCCCGTCGGGTGCGTCCACCGGTTCGCGCGAAGCGCTGGAGCTGCGTGACGGCGACAAGTCACGTTACCTGGGCAAGGGCGTGCAGAAGGCCGTGGGCAATGTGAACGTGGATATCCGCGAGCTGCTCGTGGGCCGCAGCGTTTTCGACCAGGCTGCCATCGACAAGGCCATGATCGATCTCGACGGCACCGAGAGCAAATCCAAGCTGGGCGCCAATGCCATCCTCGCCGTGTCGCTGGCCGTGGCCCGCGCCGCTGCCATCGAAAAGCAGATTCCGCTATACCAGTACATCGCCGAGCTGCGTGGCCAGTCGTCCTTCACCATGCCGGTGCCCATGATGAACATCATCAATGGCGG
>DASUXS010000029.1:0-2706 GCA_036377855.1 Moraxellaceae bacterium | reverse complement strand
CCGTGGCATGCAGCGGGCCTTAAAAAAAGCCCTGCCAGAACCCAGGAGATTATTCGCTTCGCCCAGCCTGCGGCTGTTCAACGCCCTTCGGGCTTTTGTCCCGCCTTCGCGGGAATGACGTAGTAATAATTAAAGGCAGGCTCAGCGCCAGGCATTGCCCACCTGGATATAGAAAGCCTCCTGGTCATCCGGACCCCAGCCATAGTCCATGCCCATATACAGGCCCAGGCGGCGTGCAATCAGGTAGCGGAAACCGCCGCCCCTGGAAACCCGTGTCGGGGTTTCCGAGAAATCATCCCGCGTGCCCCAGGCGCGACCGCCGCCGACAAAACCTATCAGTGACCAGCGGGCGCTGGTGTTCCAGCGCACTTCGGCTTCGGCCACGGCGGTGTGCTCGTCCTGGTAGCGTGCCGCCGCTATGCCGCGCAGGTCGATGAAGGGCAATTGGTAGAAAGGCACGTCGCCGTCCCCGGTGCGGCCATCCAGGCGCGCCGCCAGTATCCAGTCCTTGTGCACGGGGAAATAGGAAAAGACATGGGCGCGATAGCTGGTGAAATCGGTGTCGCTGCCCCAGCCCTCACGGTAGAAATTCGCATCCAGCGCGCCGGTCCAGCCTTTGGAGGGCGTGAAGATATTGTCGCGGGTGTCGGTTTCCACGGAGAAGCCCAGGGCCGAGCTTTTGCTTTTCAGTTCGAGATCGGACAGGCGCGTCAGCTGCACGGGCACATCGAAAGTGCTGTCCAGGTCAAGGTAAAGCCAGCGGCCCACCAGCCAGGTATTGGAATCGCCGATGCGGTACATGCCTTCCTGGCTGGACATCCAGCCTTCCAGCGTATAGTCGATCACCGGCGCTGCGCCCAGCACCTGGCCCTTGCCGTAGAACTCCAGGTTGGGATTCACCCAGCCCACCACGCCGCGCCAGCGGTAATGGTCGTCGGCGAAATTCATCATGCCGCCGGCAGCGGCCGCCTTGGTGCCGTTCTCGGTATAGGCCGCCATGCCGCCGTACATGTCGGGTGGCGTGACATGGCCGCTGCTCCTGGCCTTGGTCGAGGCATCACGTATGGATTCGTTGAAAAACACCACGCCCATGCCGCCGCCATAGCCCACGGCGGGTTCGGTGATGATGATGGGGACGGGCAGGAATCCTTTCATGTCCAGCAGCCATTCCGACATGTCGAGCTGGCCGTCCTCGGGATCGGTGAAGGGGGCGGGCAGGGCCTGGGCCGCCAGGGGCAGGCCGCCCAGCAGCAGGAGCAGGGAGCGGCAAAGGCGAAGATCAGGCAGGGACATCGGGATTTCCTGGTCTGGTGGCCAGCGGCCAACGGTCTTGTAAAGGCGCCGGAACTGGCCGGCGCAATGCCGCTTTCTGCAGGAGGCGTGGGCAATACGCGAGCGTAAAGCCTAGAACAGCTGCTGCGGATCGCAAGACGGATTTCCTTTGAAATCCGGGGTTTGTGAAAGAGTCCTCATTGCAGCCGGGAAGGGCGCCGGAAAGGGGCGGGCCGGAAAGGGGGAGTAGCTACGTTGCCTGAAAGCAGAAAGTGAACAACTGTTTTCGTTGTCGCCGCCGGAAAACGGCTTTTCAGGCTGACGTTGTGCGCTGGTTCAATGACATCGCGCGATGGCGAGAATTAATCAGCTGTTCTTTTTTTAGAAAATTTTTCTGCAATGGAAACGGATTTTCCGTGACTGCACAGACACGCCACCCCCTCCCTGCGGAGGGTGTGGGAGGGGTTCCCCCTCCCTACACTCGCCGCCTGCCGATCCACATCGGCATTTTCCCGTGCGGGAGAGCACGCGAAAAAAAACAAAAGGGAGAATCATCATGGCGGTATGGGTCACCTGGCCGGCGCTGACCAAGCTCGGCACACTGGGTGTGATGGCGGGCCTGCTGGTATTGGCGGCGGAGCGCTCCAAACTTTTTGAAAACAATCTTTTTGATGTCGAGGATTACTCACGTTACAACGGCAATATAAGCTGCGATGCGCGCAGCCTGACAGCGCGCACCGAAGACGGCACCTGCAACATCCTGTCCAATCCGGCGGAAGGCTCGGTCTACCGCCGTTTCGGCCGCAATGTGAACACCAGCGTCACCCAGGGCGAGACCACCACGCTGCTGTCGCCGAATCCGCGCGACGTCAGCAACTCGGTGATGGCGCGTACGGACTTCAAGCCGGCCACCAGCCTGAACTTCATCGCCGCCTCGTGGATTCAGTTCATGGTGCATGACTGGGTCGACCACGGCCCCAATGCCACCGACAATCCCATACAGGTGCCGCTGCCGCCGGGCGACGCGCTGGGCAGCGGCAGCATCAGCGTGCGCCGCACCCAGGCCGACCCCACGCGTACCGCGGGCGAGGCGGGGCGTCCGGCCACCTACCGCAACCACAACACGCACTGGTGGGACGGCTCGCAGCTTTATGGCAGCAGCAAGGCCACCAGCGACAAGGTGCGTTCCTTCGTGGACGGCAAGCTCAAGGTCAATGCCGACGGCACGCTGCCCACGGAACTGCTGAGCGGCAAGCCGGTGACCGGCGTGAATGAAAACTGGTGGGTGGGCCTGTCCATGCTGCACCAGCTGTTCACGCGCGAGCACAATGCCATCGCCACCATGCTCAAGCAGAAATACCCCAACCAGAGCGACCAGTGGATTTACGACAAGGCCCGTCTCGTCAATTCGGCGCTGATGGCCAAGATCCACAC
>DASUXS010000028.1:0-2548 GCA_036377855.1 Moraxellaceae bacterium | reverse complement strand
GTCTGGCTTTACGACACGCAAGGCCGCCGCTATCTCGACACCACCGCCGGCATCGCCGTCTGTGGCCTGGGCCATGCCCATCCCGTGGTGGCCGAGGCCATTGCCGAGCAGGCGCGCACCCTGGTCCATACCTCCAATCTTTACGAGATTCCCCTGCAGGAAGAGCTGGGCGCCGCCCTGCGCGAAGTCTCGGGCATGGAGCTCTGCTTCTTCGGCAATTCCGGCGCCGAGGCCAACGAAGCCGCCATCAAGCTGGCGCGCATGTATGCGCACAAGGTCCGCCACATCGACGAGCCCGCCATCATCGTGATGGAGAATTCCTTCCACGGCCGTACCCTGGCCACGCTGTCCGCCACCGGCAACAAGAAAGTGCAGGACGGCTTCGGCCCGCTGGTGCAGGGCTTTGTGCGCGTGCCGCATGACGACATCGCCGCCATTGAAAAGGCCGCCGCGGAAAATCCCAATATCGTCGCCATCCTGGTCGAGCCTATCCAGGGCGAGAGCGGCGTACGCATGCCCAGGAACGGTTTCGGTTACCTGGAGGCACTGCGCGCCGTCTGCGACAAAAACGACTGGCTGCTGATGCTGGATGAAATCCAGACCGGCAATGGCCGCACCGGCAAGTATTTCGCCTACCAGCACACCAAGATCCTGCCGGATGTGGTGAGCACGGCCAAAGGCCTGGGCAACGGCTTCCCCATCGGGGCCTGCCTGGTGCGCGGCAAGGCGCGTGACCTTTTCGGTCCGGGCAACCACGGCACCACTTATGGCGGCACGCCGCTGGGCTGCCGCGCCGCCCTGACCACCATACGCGAACTGCAGAAAGGCCCCATCGCCAATGCCGCCGTCATGGGCGAACGCATCATGCAGGGTTTCCGCAGCAAACTGGGCGACCTCGGTGTCACCGTGGAAGGCGCCGGCCTGATGATAGGCGTGGTGCTGCCGCGCAACTGCACCGAACTGGTGGCCAAGGCGCGTGATGAAGGCGTGCTGCTTATCGTGAGTGCGGAAAACCGTATCCGCCTGCTGCCCCCGCTCATCATCAATGCCGAAGAGGCCGACCTGCTGGTGGACAAGATCTCCGCCCTGGTGCGCGGCTTCCTCAGCGCAACGGTGGCAGCATGAGCGTTCGCCATTTCCTCACCCTGCTGGATTTCACGCCGCAGGAGCTGCAGCAGGTGCTGGACCGCGCCATCGTGCTGAAAAAGATGCACTACGATGGCGTGATCTATGAACCGCTGAAGAACAAGGTGCTGGGGATGATTTTCGAAAAATCCTCCACCCGCACCCGCGTGTCCTTTGAAGCCGGCATGACGCAGTTCGGCGGCTCGGCCATCTTCCTGTCCCCGCGCGACACCCAGCTGGGCCGCGGCGAACCGGTGGAAGACGCGGCCCGCGTGATTTCGCGCATGGTGGATGCGGTCATGATCCGCACCTTCGGCCACGACATCATCGAGCGCTTCGCCGAGTATTCGCGCGTGCCGGTGATCAATGCCCTGACCGACGACCACCACCCCTGCCAGCTCATGGCCGACCTGCAGACCTTCATCGAGCATCGCGGTGCCCTGGCCGGCAAGACCTTTGCCTGGATAGGCGACGGCAACAATATGTGCAACAGCTATATCCACGCCGCGCACCAGTTTGATTTCCAGCTCAAGATCGCCTGCCCCTACGGCTTCGAGCCGGACCCGGAGCAGCTGGAAAAATACGCGCGCAACGTGGAGCTGGTGAAGACGGCGGAGGATGCCGCCCGCGGCGCCCACCTCATTGCCACCGACGTCTGGACCTCCATGGGCCAGGAATCGGAACAGAGCATACGCAAGCGCCGCTTCTCCATGTACCAGATCAATCCACGCCTGATGGACCAAGCCGCACCGGATGCGCTGTTCATGCATTGCCTGCCGGCTCACCGGGGCGAGGAAATCTCGGAAGACATGCTGGACGACAAGCGATCCGTGGTCTGGGATGAGGCTGAGAACCGCTTGCATGCGCAGAAGGCGCTGCTGGAGTTCCTGGTGATTGGGCCGGATGGCGTGAAGCGCGCCTGAGTCGTTCCTGAAATAAAAAAACGCCGCTTCTGCGGCGTTTTTTTGCATTAACTTCGTCATTCCCGCGAAGGCGGGAATCTTCACAACATACAACGGGCCTCAAAAAAGGCCCTGCAAGTGTTCAGGAGATTCCCGCCTTCGCGGGAATGACGATCTCCCATAAATTCAGGCTGAACTGGCCACACGCCGCACCGCATCCAGCCAGCCGCCATACAAGGTTTCACGGCGATCCGCCGGCATGCAGGGTTTGAATTCGCGTTCACAATGCCAGAGCTCGCTGATCTGCTCCAGCGAAGAAAAAAGCCCCGCCTGCAAGCCGGCAAGATAGACAACACCGAGTGCCGTGGTTTCCGTCACCGTGGGCCGGTCCACCGGCACGCCCAGGATGTCGGAGAGGCGCTGCGACACCCAGTTGTTCACCACCATGCCACCGTCTATGCGCAAGGTGTGCACATCGCTGGCGCCATCACGCTTCATGGCTTCCATGAGGTCGCGCGTCT
>DASUXS010000027.1:0-3916 GCA_036377855.1 Moraxellaceae bacterium | reverse complement strand
TCCCGCGGGGCCCTATTTCTTTTTTCTCACATCCTCGCGCAGCGAGGTGAACGTCGGCTCCGCCGACGGCCCGAAGGGTGAGGCCGCAGGCCGAATAAAAAAAGAAATAGGGGAAAGAAAAGTTGGCTCCTGCGGAGGGCTTTGGCCTGTGCTACTGGGGCCGCTATTAAAGATCGCATCGGTGGTGACGTCACTGTCAGAGCTATTAACTCAACTGTCGCCCCGGCGAAGGCCGGGGCCCAGCGTCTTTGCTTTTCAACACGGTCGCAAAAGGCACCGGATGACTCGCTGTGCTCCCCCTTGGGCTGTTCAACGCCCTCGGGGCTTTTGTCCTGCCTGCGCGATGACGATCCAATTCGAGGCTGGTGATAGATTGGAGGCCGCTAGAGACGCTGGGCCCCGGCCTTCGCCGGGGCGACAGTTGGGGTGAGGGCTCTGTCAGTGGTGGAAATAAAAAACGCCGGCAAATGCTGGCGTTTTTTATTGCAGCTCAGCGCATCAGAAGCGGTACTTGCCCGCATTGATGTTGGCGCAGATATCCGCATCCACCAGCACATAGTCGCTGTTGCCCGGCAGCAGCGCATAGATGTGGTCGCCACCCACCTGCACCGGATCGAAACCCTCTTTCTTCAGGGTGTTCTTCTGGTACTTGAAGGTACCCGTGGTTTCCACGGCCTTGCGCACGCGCAGGAAAACCGGCACGGCATAGGCGGGCAGCTCGGACTTGAGCAGGGCCAGCAGGCCGGGCAGGTCCAGGGCGTCTTCGCCATGGCCTTCATGCGGCGTGATGGCGGCCATGCCGGCGCGACCGTTGGTGTTGGGGATTTCCACGCCATACACCACGGCATCCTGCAGCGTGGGGTGGCCGGTCATGATGTTTTCCACTTCCGTGGTGGAGACGTTCTCGCCCTTCCAGCGGAAGGTGTCACCGGTGCGGTCCACGAACTGGGCATGACGGAAGCCGATGTCGCGCAGCAGGTCGCCGGTGTTGAAGTAGCGGTCGCCCTTCACGAACACATCCTTGAGGATGCAGGAATCGTTCTTGGCGGGATCGGTGTAACCGTCGAAGGGCGTCTTGTCGGTGATTTCACCGATGAGCAGGCCGGGCTCGCCCTTCTTCGCTTCGACCATGAAGCCGTCACGGCCACGCACGGGCTGGTCGGCGTCCTTGTCGTATTTCACGATCTTGTAGGGCAGCGGGCAGAAACCCACGGTGTTGTCGAAATTGAAGATGTTGCTGAAGCCGATATTGCCTTCGGACGACGCATACAGCTCCAGCACCTGCTCGATGCCGTAGCGGTCCTTGAAAGGCTTCCAGATGCCGGGACGCAGGCCGTTGCCGATGATCTGGCGCACGAGGTGGTCGCGGTCATTGGGCTTGGGCGGCAGTTCGTTCAGGTAGCGGCAAAGCTCGCCCACATAGCCGATGGCGGTGGCGCGGTATTTGCGGCAGTCATCCCAGAATTCGCGTGCGGAGAATTTGCGGCGCAGCGCGACACCGGCGGCGCCGGCGATGGCGCAGCCCCAGCACACCACCATGCCGGTGGCGTGGTAGAAGGGCAGGGTGCAGTAGATGACGTCGGTCTTGGCCATCTGCATGGTGTAGCCGAAGGCGCCATAGGCCTTCATCCAGCGGCCATGCGAGAAGATGGCGGCCTTGGGCAGGCCGGTGGTGCCCGAGGTGTAGATATAGAACAGGCCGTCGTGCGGATAGATCTGGCCGGTGGTGCTGGGGTTGTACACGGGCTGGCTGGCGATTTCCTCGCTCAGGTTGCGGTAGCCCTTGGGGGCGCTGCCGGCATCGCTCAGCGTGTCGGCATCGTTGAACCAGAACAGGTTCTTGTGGTCGAAATCCAGGTCGTCCAGGACTTCATTGATATTGCCCACCAGCTCGTCACCGACGATGGCCATCTTGGGCTTCACCAGGTTCACGCTGTGCGTGAGCACCTTGCCGCTCTGCGAGGTGTTGAGCATGGCCGACACCACGCCGATCTTGCCCAGGCCCACGACGGTGGCCAGGAGTTCGGGACGGTTTTCGATATAGACCGCGACAACGTCGCCCTTCTGCAGGCCCTGGGCCAGGAAGAAGTGGGCGATGCGGTTGGCCCACTGGTTGAACTGGGTGTAGGAAAGACGGGTGTCGCGATAAAGGACGGCGCTGCCGTGGGGGTTTTCGCGCGTGGCCTTTTCAATGGCCCAGCCCAGGCCCACGTTCTTGGTCGGGTCCGTATTGGACGCCAGCAGCAGGCCTTGCACCATCTTCGGCAGCTTGGGGGCAAGGGCGGTGAACTTACGGGCGAACTGTACGGGCGTGATGACGTCTTGCTTGCTCATTCAGGTGTCCTCGGTGGCCTGTTCCGGTTGGCGCCGGAGGCCCCGCTGGCATGTTGTTTTTTCAGGGAGAAAGACCGGGTTCGGCCGTGCCGCCCCGGTAAAAAACGCGGGCCTAACTTAACCGCCAGACTGGCTCACTTCAAGCCAAATATGGGCTTGACATGCAATCTTGTCCGACAATGGAAAGCCTTGCGGCGCGGGCATTTCAGCCAATTTGCAGAAGGCGTGGAGAGGCCTTGCCGGGCGACTCCCGGAGAGATGTCCGACAGGGCCGCTTTCCTGTCCTTGCAGGCCCCGGACCCGCCGGGGCCGGGGCTTTTGCTAGGAAGAAAGGATTAGACGTGGGCGTCGCGTGGTCCGGGAAGCAGCGAGCTCAATCCAGGAAAAAGTCGCGCTGCAGTTTGTCGGCATTCTCGGCGATGCAGGCATAGCCCTTGAGATCGGTGATGCCGATACGGGCCAGGGCGTCTTCGTCCAGCAGGGCCTGGCCGGTGAGGCTGCCGCGGGCGCTGGTGAGGATGCTGTGGGCGGCGTCGGCCATGATGTCCGGCTTGCGGCTGACGGCGGCGGCGCCTTCGCCACCCAGATTCACTTCCACCGCCGAGGTGGCGATATAGGTGGCCGGCCACAGGGTGTTGCAGGAAATGCCGTAGTCACGGAATTCCTCGGCCATGCCCAGGGTGAGTATGGTCATGCCGTATTTGGAGACCGTGTAGGGCGAGAAGGGCTTGAGCCAGTGCGGCGCCATATTGATGGGCGGCGACAGGCTGAGGATATGGGCGTTGTCCGATTCCTTGAGGTAAGGCAGGGCGGCCTGGGCGCAGAGGAAGGTGGCGCGATGGTTCACGCCCTGGATGAGGTCGTACTTCTTCAGCGGCGTGTGCTCCACGCCCATGAGGTTGATGGCGCCGGCATTGTTGATCAGGGCATCGATGCCACCGAAATGCGCGGCCGCCTTGGCCAGGGCTTCACGCACCTGGTTTTCCTCACGCACATCCACCTGCAGGGCCAGGGCTCGGCCACCGGCGGCCTCGACTTCCCCGGCCACGCTGAAAATCGTGCCGGGCAGCTTGGGATGCGGTTCCGCCGATTTGGCGGCGATGACCACATTGGCGCCGTCACGGGCGGCGCGCAGGGCGATGGCGCGACCGATGCCGCGGCTGCCGCCGGTGATGAAGAGGGTACGGCCTTTCAGTGTGCTCATGATGACTCCTTGCATTGTGTTGCAAGCGGCTGGCTATGTGTCTGCGCAGTCACTGCGTTTCAAAAAAAGCCGCATCGTGTGGATGCGGCCAAAGGATAAGACAGTTTCAGTCCTGCACCAGCAGCAGCTGCTGGCGCTTCTTCACCTGCTGTTTCTCGCTCACGCTCAGGCTGGCGACGCGACCGTCGCGATTGGCCTTGAGCTGGTGTTCGATCTTCATGGCTTCCATCACCGCCAGGGTCTGGCCCTTCTGCACGGTGTCGCCTTCCTTGACCAGCAGGGCGACGATGGCGCCGTCCATGGGCGCGCGCAGCAGGCCGTCGCCTTCGGCGTCGGCGGAGGCGGCAGGAGCATGCGTGACATCGCTGATGGCCAGGT
>DASUXS010000026.1:0-2925 GCA_036377855.1 Moraxellaceae bacterium | reverse complement strand
GCGTGGCCACTCGCGCCTGCGCCCAGATCGCTGCCGGGTTTCCTGAGGCCAACTGCCAGTCCATCCGCGATCTCGCCTTCACGCAGCTGAAGCGGCGTCTCGCGCCCTATCCGGAAAGCCCGGCCCTGGAAGCACTGGCGGTGCAGCTGCTGAAAAAACCGGATGAAGCCGTACGCAGCAGCCTGGATGCCGGCCTGCAAAAGAAAGCGCAGGACGCCCTGCAGGCGCAGCTTGCGGAATTGCGCAGCCGCCAGGTCAACGGCGGCGCGGTGCTGGTGCTGGACAATGCCAGTGGTGAAGTGCGCGCCTATGTGGCCAATGCCGGCCTGGTGGAGTCCGCGCGTTTCTTCGATGGCGTGCAGGCCCTGCGCCAGGCGGGCTCCACCCTCAAGCCCTTCCTCTACGAACAGGCGCTGGAGCGGAATTACCTCACCGCGGCCTCGGTGCTGGAGGATTCCGCGCTCAGCCTGGCCACGCCCAATGGTTTGTACACGCCGCAGAATTACGAAGGGGATTTCAAAGGCCCGGTCAGCGTGCGCGTGGCCCTGGCCAGCTCGCTGAACATTCCGGCGGTGCGCGTGCTCAATCTGGTCGGCGTGGAAAACGGCTGGATGCAGCTGCGCCGCCTGGGCTATGCCAGCCTGACCGAGGCGCCCGATTTCTACGGTTTCGCCCTGGCTCTCGGTGGTGCCGACGTCAGCCTGTGGATGCAGGCCAATGCCTATCGCACGCTGGCCAATGGCGGGCTCTACTCCGAGGCCGGTTATGTACCGGGTCGCGTGGTGGCGCCGCAGCGTGTGCTGGATGAGGGCGCGGTCTTCGTGGTCGGCGACATCCTTAGCGACCGCAGCGCGCGGGCGCTGACCTTCGGCCTGGAAAATCCCCTGGCCACGCCTTTCTGGAGCGCGGTGAAAACCGGTACCAGCAAAGACATGCGCGACAACTGGTGCATAGGTTTTTCGCGGCGCTACACGGTGGCGGTGTGGGTGGGCAATCTCGATGGCGCGCCCATGCATGATGTGTCCGGCATCAGCGGCGCGGCGCCCGTATGGGCGGCGGTGATGACGGCGCTGGAAGGCGGCCAGGTGCGTCCCGGTGGCGATGTGCCGCCGGCCCCGCTGAACCTGCGCCGGCAGAAAGTGCGCTTTATCGGCCTCAAGGAGCCGCCGCGCGAGGAATGGTTCCTGCCCGGCACGGAAATGAGCGAAGTGGAATTCCTGCCGCAGGCGCTGGCGCGCATCGTCTATCCCGCCAATGAAACCCTGATCGCCATCGACCCTGACATTCCCGATGCCAACCAGCGCGTGCGTTTCCAGGCGGAAACGCCGGGCAAGGGCCTGGAGTGGTGGCTGGACGGCCAGCGCCTGGGACCGGCGCGGGATTACGACTGGAAGCCCCAGCCCGGCCAGCACCGGCTTTCCCTGCGCGATGCGCAGCGTCGCGAGCTGGATGCCGTGGTGTTCACGGTGCGTGGCCGCTACCAGGACAGCAAGCGTTAATCAGCTGTGCGCGCGGGTTATTGAAGGCGGGCAGCGGCTTTGTGACTATTCGGTTCCCGTGGCCCTGGGCCCGGCCTGATCCCTGGAGCCCCGCGTGACTGTTTCCCATGACCTCATCCTGTTTGGCGCCACCGGCTTCACCGGTGGCCTGGTGGCGGACTATCTCGCGGCGGCGTCGGCACGCGAGCCGTTGCGCTGGGCCCTGGCCGGACGCAATGCGGCGAAACTGGCCGCGGTGCGCGCCCGGGTGGCGGCGGTGCCGGGCGCCGTGCTTCCCGACCTCGTGGTGGCGGATGTGGAGGACAGCGCCTCCCTGCGCGCGCTGGCCGGCTCGACGCGCGCCGTCATCACCACCGTCGGCCCCTACGCCCTCTATGGCGAACCCCTGCTGCGCGCCTGTGCCGAGGCCGGCACGCACTATGTCGACCTCACCGGCGAACCGCATTTCGTGCAGACCATGCGGCGCAAATACGATGCCGTGGCGCGGGCCAGCGGCGCGCGCATCGTCAACAGCGCCGGTTTTGAAAGCATTCCCCCCGACATCACGGTGCTGCAGGCGGTACGCGAACTGCAGCGGCGCCTGGGGCCGGCTTTCGTGAATGCCGAAGTGGTGGTGAAGGGCGGCGCGGAAGGCTTCAGCCTGCCTTCCGGTGGCACCTGGCATTCCGCCGTGCATGCCATGGCCGGCGTGCGTGACTGGTTGCGTGACCGTTCCCCGGCGCCCCGTGATGCCGTGGAAACCCTGCGCACGCCGCTGCTGCGGGAAAATGACTGGGGCTGCTGGGCCATCAACGCCCCTACCATCGATCCTGAAGTGGTGCGGCATTCCGCACGCCTGCGCGGCGATTACGGCCGCCGTTTCCGTTACGGCCATTTCGTCGCCAACCGCAGCGCGCTGGCGCTGGCCGGCCTGGTGGCGGGGCTGGGAGGCGTGTTCGCGCTGGCACAGTTCGGGCCGACACGACGCTGGCTGCTGCAGCAGCGCCAGCCCGGTGACGGTCCCGATGCCGAAGCGCGTGGCAAGGGCTGGTTCCACCTGCATGTCACGGCCGAGGCGGCGGGTGAGAAAGTGGTGCTGCGCATGCATGGCGGCGATCCGTTTTACGGCGATACCGCCAAGATGATCGGCGAGGCCGGCCTGGCGCTGGCGCTGGAGAAAAACCTGCCGCCGGCCGCCGGGGTCATCACGCCGGCCGCGGCCATAGGCGAGCTGCTGGTGCCACGGCTGGCGCGGGCGGGTATCGTTATCGAAATCCTGGCCTGATCTATTCTTTTAATCAGACAGGCCAATCAGGCAGGCATGTAACGAGACAAGCATGACGGAGCTTCCCATGACCGGTCCCGCGGAACTCGCCCTCATCCACGCCGACTGGCCGGCACCGCCGCATGTGCATGCCGTGGTCAGCACGCGCAGCGGCGGTGTCAG
>DASUXS010000025.1:0-3432 GCA_036377855.1 Moraxellaceae bacterium | reverse complement strand
AAAACGGTCATGTTGACGCGATCTTCCTGCGTTTCGCGCAGGGCTTCCGTCTCTCCCAGGACCCGCGTTTCCACGAAGTCATCAACATCAACACCCTCAAGGACCCGCTGCTGCGCGTGAACAACGGCACGCCGCGCCCGGTGACGGTGGATCGCGCCTTCCTGGAGAAGAACCCGGAAGTGGTGGTGCGTTACCTCGCAGTTCTGTTGCGTACGGCTGAATGGGCGGCGCAGAACCGTGACGAAGTGCTGGCCCTGCTGGCGCCGGAAGACAGCAACGCCACGGTCGCCGAAGTCGTGGGCTCGCATGGCCATGACGTGCACCTGTCCTTCACGCCCAAGCTCACCCCCGAATATATCAAGGGCCTGGAGACGCAGAAGGACTTCCTGCACCGCTGGGGCTATTTCAAGGACAACTTCGATATCAACAGCTGGGTGGTGGAATGGCCGCTGGCGGAAGCGCGCAAGCTCGTCGAGCAGGAACGTGCCGCTGCCCGCTCGGCTGCCTGAGCTTTTTAAAAAACAGCGGCACTGCCGGTCAGTGCCGCCTTTTCAATCCTGAATACGATCAAGAGAAACATCATGTCCGAACTGCTTTCCACTCCCGACCTGATTGCCTATGTCGACCAGGCCCGCTCCGATGCGGTCCATGCCTTTGAAACCCTGCGCGCCAACGGCACGCTCTCGGCCAGCCTGACTTTCCATGTCAGCCACCGCATTCCCGGCCAGGACATCCTGGTGGGCATACGCTTCCCCGGCGGCCTGGCCCGCAGCCAGGCCCCCAAGGTCAGCATCTCCAAGTTCTCCGACAGCCCGGGTTCCATCCTGAATGAAGAGCGCCTGGATGCCGACACCGCCATCCATGTGCACACCTCCTATCTGTCGGCCTGGTCGCTGGCGCACAAGCCTTTCCCCATTCTCTACGTGGCCGCTGCCCGCCACCTGCTGGCGCGCGAGATCCCCAACCATCTCGAACGTGAGCGCAGCGTGCTGGAAGTGGTGCGTGAACGCCTGAACAAGCATCCGGAACTGGCGCCGCCGCCTGCACTGCTGGAATCCAACGGCGGCGTGAATTTCTGGGGCAAGGGCATCCTCAAGACTGCCGAGCTCATCCTCTTCGTGGAAGAAGCCGCGCGCTACCAGGTCTATGCCGAAGTCGTCGGCGGCGCCAAGGTCTACACCCCGGGTGCGCTGGAGCTGCAGTGGAAACGCACCGGCCTGCTGGAGCGGTCCAAAGAGTTCGTGGGCTGAAGCCTGAAGCAAAAAGAACGCGGGCTGCAGGCCAGCCCGCTGTTTACCACCTGATCAAGTGAGCGGCATCGTGAGCAGCAAGAAGCGTCAACTCGTCCTCAATGTGTTCTTCCAGCGTTTCGGCCACCACCTGGCGGCCTGGCGCCATCCCAGCTCCACCGGCACCGGTCGTCCCGACCTGCAGTGGTGGATACGCGCGGCACAGCTGGCGGAAGCCGCCAAGTTCGATACCTTCTTCATTGCTGACTTCATTGGCCGTTCCGGCGAGATCACGCCGCAGACCGGTCGCAGCGGCATCAGCTACCAGTTCGAACCGTTTACCCTGCTCTCGGCTATCGCCACTGCCACCAAGAACATAGGCCTGGTGGCTACCGTAAATACGAATTACGACTCGCCCTACCATGTCGCGCGCAAATTCACCTCGCTGGACCATATCAGCGGTGGCCGCGCCGGCTGGAATATCGTGTCCTCCTTCGGCGAGCACACGGCCAAAAACTTCGGGCTCAAGGATCCGCGCGCGCATGAGGAGCGTTACGAACGCGCCGAAGAATTCGTCAATCTCGCCAAGGCGCTGTGGGATACCTGGGATGACGATGCCTTTGACCATCCGGATCGCCAGGCCGGCCAGTTCTTTGACCCTGTTTCCGCGCATCCCCTGAAGTTCGAAGGCAAGCATTTCAGCTCCGACGGCCTGCTGGACTTCCCGCGTCCGATACAGGGCTATCCGGTGCTGGTGCAGGCCGGCAATTCCGATACCGGCCGCGAGTTCGCCGCCCGTGTCGCGGAAATGAGCTACTGCTCCGCCACCTCGCTGGGCGTGGCCCAGGATTTCTACAAGGACGTGAAGGGCCGCATGGCCAAATACGGCCGCGAGGAAGACCAGCTCAAGATCACCCCGGGCCTGTCTGTGGTCGTAGCCGAGTCCGACCAGGAAGCGCAGGACAAGTTCAATGAACTGCAGCAGCTGGTGGATGTCAGCAATTTCCATTTCGGCGGCTTTGATCTTTCCAGCTATGACGTCGATGGTCCGCTGCCGGACCTGCCTTACCAGGCCGGCGACAACGGTCGTGGCCGTTTCCAGCAGCAGCTGGAGCTGGCGTGCCGTGAAAACCTCACCATACGCCAGCTCATCCTGAAATTCCGCGTGGCCCGCGGCCATCTGCAGGCGGTGGGCTCGGTCAAGACCGTGGCCGACACCATCGAGCAATGGTTCGTGGAGCGCGGGGCCGACGGTTTCAATGTGGTGCCGCCCTATCTGCCGCAGGGCTTCGAGGACTTTACCCGTCTCGTGGTTCCCGAGCTGCAGCGCCGCGGCCTGTTCCGTACCGAATACGAAGGCCGCAGCTTCCGCGAGAACCTGGGCCTGCACCGTCCGGAAAACCCCAATACGCCGCGTATCCCGCAGCGCAAGACGGCCTGATCCGCTGTCATGTGGCCCTATCTCCTCAAACGCCTGGCAGTGATGCTGCCCACGCTGCTGGGCGTGCTCACCGTCACCTTCCTGGTCACGCAGTTCGTGCCGGGCGGTCCGGTGGAAAGTGCGCTGGCGCAGATCGACGGTGAAACCGCGCGCTCCGGTGCGGAAAGTGGCGGTACGGCCGGTGGTGGCTGGAATTACAGCGGCCGTCGCGGCATAGACGCCAAGCAAGTGCAGCAGCTCACCGAGCTTTACGGCTTCGACAAGCCGCTGGGCGAGCGCTATCTGCAATTGCTGGGCAACTTCCTGCGCTTCGATCTTGGCGAAAGCTATTTCCGCAACGAAAGCGTTTGGTCGCTTATCAAGGACAAGCTGGCGGTGTCGGTGTCGCTGGGGGTGTGGACCTTCCTGCTCACCTATCTGATTTCCGTGCCGCTGGGTGTGGCGAAAGCCGTGCGCGCCGGCAGTCGTTTCGACCTGGTCACCAGCCTCATCATCCTGACCGGTTATGCCGTTCCCGGTTTCGTGCTGGGCGTGCTGCTGATCGTGCTGTTTGGTGGAGGCTCTTTCTGGGATGTCTTCCCGCTGCGCGGCCTGGTCTCGGACAACTGGAGCGAGCTCAGCTTCTTCGGAAAAATTGGCGATTACCTCTGGCATATCGCGCTGCCGGTAACGGCTTCCGTAGTCAGCACCTTCGCGCTCAAGACCCTGCTCACCAAGAATTCCTTCCTTGAGGAAATCCGCCGCCAGTATGTGCTGACCGCG
>DASUXS010000024.1:0-2334 GCA_036377855.1 Moraxellaceae bacterium | reverse complement strand
GACAACGAAGACAGCATTCACGGGCGCGGCCATTTTCTAGCAATAGAACGCTGGCTTTCATACTGTGTTGACGAGCGGTTTTCGATCTATGAAAAAGGGTTAAAGCCAAATTTCATTAGGGCCTTTAGAGAGAAGCTGGTTTTTTTAGAAGAAAAGCATGCCCCCCGAGCTTCAAAAGGATGGCGAGAGCTTGCGGGCCTTACGCTGTTGATCGCCGGCGTGATCCTCGGCCCCTTCGCCTACTGGCTGAGCCTCCGGTACTTCCTCGTTTCCGCCATCCTGTGCATCGTCGGCCTGCTGCTCTATGCCACGCCGAGAGTGCTGCGCAGGATGGAGGTCGTGGAGAAGGACGCAGCCGGCAACAGCGCGCTGGACATTCCGGTCGGCGGAGCTGCCCGCGGCTTTCCGGGGCATCGTGCCTTTGATGAACCCCTCGATGCCGACGATGCGGGCAGTGATTGAGGGCGGGCCACCTGGGTTGAGGGCATGGCGGGAGGGCAGGCGCATGAGTGGCAGGCAAAAACAGATACTTTTCTACCTGGCGGGCCTGGGCCTGATAGCGCTGGGTATTGCCTGCGACAGCAAGCTGCTTGTTGCCCTGCTGATCCTTGGCGCGGCGGGACTTTTCATGCTGGGCGATTCCGCCGCCCCGAAAAAAGCCAGGGAAGCCCAGCCAGCCAGTGAACCCTATGTCTCACCCTTTGCGGTGGCCTTCGATGCGCAGGAAGTGCGTGTCACGCTCAACGGCAATCCCCGCGAGCAGGTGCGATGGGAAGACATCAACGCCATCGGCATACGCATCGATGAAGACTTTCTGCCCGAGCCGTGGTGGATTCTGTTCGGCAGCGGCAAATCCGGCTGCATGTATCCCATCAGCGCCATCGGCGCCAAGGAAACGATGGACGAGATACAGCGCCGCTTCCCCGACCTCGACAACCGCGCCTTCGTCGAAGCCATGGGCATGATGGAAGGCGGGAAAATGCTGTGGTCAAAACCGGATCCGGAAAGCCCTGGGGCCAAGGCCGGGGAATCTGCCTGATCGCGCCCGCCGCTCCTCAGGCCAGGCCGGCCTTGTCCAGGCCAAATGCCTTGTCCATGGACCCCGGCACATTGCGGAAGGCGATGTTGATGCGGTTCCAGCCATTGATGGCCATTACACGAAAAGTCAGCGCCGCCAGCTCTTCTTCAGAAAACTGTTCCCGCACTTCGGTGTAAAGCGCATCGGAAACACCCGCCGGTGAAAGCTGGGTCAGTGTTTCCGTCCAAGCCAGCGCCGCACGTTCGCGCTCACTGAACAACGGCGACTCGCGCCAGATGGCGGCATGGTGCAGGCGCAGCTCGCGTTCACCGTGCATGCGTGCCTGTTTGACATGCATGTCCAGGCAGAAGCCGCAACCATTCATTTGTGAGGCACGGATATCCACCAGCAAGGCCAGCTCTTCGGCCAGGCCGCCGGCCTTGTTGATGGACATGCTGAAATCCAGGTATTTGCGGAAGAGCTCGGGGGATTTCTGCATGTAGTTTATGCGCTGGCTCATGATGCTTCCTCGTCTTGTTGATGGTCATGATTTTCTTGATCACACCTATAAGACGGAGGCGCCAGCAGCTTTGTGACATGCCGCTCGAATAATTTTCAGGAAATCTCAGCTATCCAGCCTGATGCCCTGCAGCTTGTCCGGATTGCGCTGCACATAGATGGCGGCGATGCGGCCCGGCTCGGTGGTCGACGGCGCCAGCACCACGGTCTGTATCAGCTCACCGGTGTCGCCATTGATGATGAGGCAGCCGGGCATGCCGTTGATACGCGCCGGGCGCAGCTGCCAGGTACGGCCTATGGGCAGGCGGGAAAAGCCAATAAAAGTTTTGGCGATGAGCGCTCCGCCCTGCATGGGATGCATGACGGCGCTGACCTTGCCGCCGCCATCGGACATGAACAGCGCATCTTCGGTCAGCACACGCGACAAGGCTTCGATATCGCCATCGCGCACCGCGGCGCTGAAGGCCAGGAACAGGCGCTGATGCTCCTCTTCTTCCACTTCACGTCGTGCGTAATCGGTCTTCACATGCTGGCGGGCGCGGCTGGCCAGCTGGCGACAGGCCGCGGGGCTGCGTTCCAGGCGCTGCCCCACTTCCTCGAAATCCAGGTCGAAGACTTCATGCAGCAGGAAGGCGGCACGCTCCAGCGGTGACAGTCTTTCCAGCGCCAGCATGAAAGCCACGGAAACATCCTGCGCAAATTCCGTCTGCATTTCCGGACCCGGCGACCACTCGGCTTCCTCATCCACCAGAGGCTCAGGCAGCCAGACGCCGACATACTGCTCACGGCGATGCGCC
>DASUXS010000023.1:0-2340 GCA_036377855.1 Moraxellaceae bacterium | reverse complement strand
ATGAATTATATATTTAATAAATTCAATGGCTTTGGCTAGTCTCACTGCACAGCTTTGATCCTCATGGCATCAGCCACTTAAACCCAACCGGAAAGGAGACGTTCCCATGTCCACCAGCCTGATCAACACCCAGGTCCAGCCCTTCAAGGCGCAGGCCTTCCACAACGGCAAGTTCATCGAAGTCACCGAACAGTCCCTGAAGGGCAAATGGTCGGTCCTGATCTTCATGCCCGCCGCCTTCACCTTCAACTGCCCCACTGAAGTGGAAGACGCCGCGGAAAACTACGCCGAATTCCAGAAGGCCGGTGCCGAAGTCTATATCGTCACCACCGACACCCATTTCTCGCACAAGGTCTGGCACGAAACCTCGCCCGCCGTTGGCAAGGCCAAGTTCCCGCTGGTGGGTGATCCCACCCACGCCCTGACCAATGCTTTCGGCGTGCACATTCCGGAAGAAGGCCTGGCCCTGCGCGGCACCTTCGTGATCAACCCCGATGGCGTGATCAAGACCCTGGAAATCCACTCCAACGAAATCGCCCGCGATGTGTCGGAAACCCTGCGCAAGCTCAAGGCTGCCCAGTACACCGCCGCCCATCCCGGCCAGGTCTGCCCGGCCAAGTGGAAGGAAGGCAAGGAAACCATCGCGCCGTCGCTGGATTTGGTCGGCAAGATCTGAAGCTTCACCGTTTAAAGAAACACCGTTTAAAGAAACATCGTCATTCCCGCGAAGGCGGGAATCTCAACGCCACAAGCCCGGGATCCCCGCCTTCGCGGGGATGACGCAAACCGGACCCGGGGTCAAAAGCCCCGGAATCTTTCGAATACTGAAAACGTAATACTGCGAAGGAGAACACCATGCTCGACAGCACCCTCAAGACCCAGCTCAAGGCCTATCTCGAACGCCTCGTGAATCCCATTGAGCTTGTCACCTACACCGACAGCGGCGCTGCCTCGCAGGAGCTGCTGGAACTGGTGCGGGAGATTGCCGAGCTCTCCGACCGCATCACGGTGCGTGAAGGCAGCAACCCTGCCGCGCGCCTTCCTTCTTTCGCGGTGAACCGTGCGGGTGACGCTGTTGCCGATCGCGTCGTGTTTGCCGGTATTCCCCTGGGCCATGAATTCACCTCGCTGGTGCTGGCCCTGCTGCAGGTCAGCGGCTATGCGCCCAAGCTCGAGGCCGATGTCATCGAGCAGATCAAGGCGCTGCCCGGCGGCCTGAAATTCGAAACCTATATCTCGCTGTCCTGCCACAACTGCCCGGACGTGGTGCAGGCGCTGAACGTGATGGCCGTGCTCAATCCCGGCATCAGCCACACCATGATAGACGGCGCCCTGTTCCAGGACGAAGTCAATGAAAAGCAGATCATGGCCGTGCCGGCCGTGCATCTCAATGGCGTCAGCTTCGGCGATGGCCGCATGAGCGTGGAAGAAATCCTCGCCAAGGTGGACACCGGCGCCGCCGCGCGCGACGCCGAAAAGCTGAATGCCAAGCAGGCCTTCGACGTCCTGGTGGTGGGCGGTGGCCCGGCCGGCGCCGCGGCGGCGATTTATGCCGCGCGCAAAGGCATACGCACGGGTGTGGCTGCGGAGCGTTTCGGTGGCCAAGTGCTGGACACCATGGCCATTGAGAACTTCATTTCCGTCAAGGAAACCGAAGGCCCGAAAATGGCCACGGCCCTGGAGCAGCATGTGCGCGCCTATGACGTGGACATCATGAACGGCCAGCGTGCCACCGGCCTGGTGCCGGCGGACCAGACCGAAGACGGCCTCGTGCATGTGCATTTCGAAAACGGCGCCACCCTGCGCAGCCGCAGTGTGGTGGTCTCCACCGGTGCGCGCTGGAGGAATATGGGCGTGCCGGGTGAAACCGAATACCGCTCGCGCGGCGTGGCCTACTGCCCGCACTGCGACGGCCCGCTGTTCAAAGGCAAGAAAGTCGCCGTGATAGGCGGCGGCAATTCCGGTGTCGAAGCCGCCATCGACCTCGCTGGCATTGTTGAGCACGTGACGCTGCTGGAATTCGACAGCAAGCTGCGTGCGGACGCCGTGCTGCAGAAAAAGCTGCACAGCCTGCCCAATGTGAAGGTCATCGTGTCCGCGCAGACCACGGAAGTGACGGGCGACGGCCAGAAGATGAACGGCCTGGTGTACAAGGACCGCGTCAGTGGCGACGTGCAGCGCCTGGATCTCGCCGGTGTCTTCGTGCAGATCGGCCTGGTGCCCAATACCGACTGGCTCAAGGGCACGCTGGCGCTGTCGAATCGCGGCGAAATCGAGATCGATGCGCGTGGGCAAACGTCGGTCCCCGGCGTGTTCGCAGCGGGCGATGCGACGACCGTG
>DASUXS010000022.1:0-4724 GCA_036377855.1 Moraxellaceae bacterium | reverse complement strand
CTGATTTTCATCGCCTTCCATGGCGAAGAAAAAACGCATGTGCATGAAATCCACGGCTTCTCCTACTGGCTGCCGCTGTCCGTGCTGCTGGTGCTGTCGACCGCTGTTGGTGCGCTGATCCATCCCCCGCTGGCGGGCGTGCTGCCCAAGAGCGCCGGCGAGCATGGCGGTGAGATGAAGCACACGCTGGAATTCATTTCCATGGGCGTGGCCATCACCGGTGTCGTGATTGCCTGGCTGCTCTTCCTGGGCGAACGCAAGTTCACCACCGCCCTGGCCAATAGCGGCATCGGTCGCGTGGTCGGCGGTCTCTGGAAAAATGCCTGGGGCTTTGACTGGCTCTACGACCACATTTTCGTCAAACCCTTCATGTTCCTCGTGCGCATCAATGCCCGTGACTGGGCCGATGCCGGCATAGGCCTCCTGCCCTGGGCCACGCGCCGCGGCAATGAGCTGCTGGCCGTCACGCAGAGCGGCAAGCTGCGCTGGTATGCCGCCACCATGGCCATGGGCCTGGTGGTCGTGCTCGCCGCCTTCCTGTGGCGCTGAGACCGGGAACCTTTGCAAATATGAACACGGATTTCTGAGAAATAAGGCCTGACATGATTCTGCCCTGGCTCATCCTCATCCCCTTCATCGGCGGCCTGCTCTGCTGGCAGAGCGAACGCTTCGGCGTCAATGTGCCGCGCTGGATCGCCCTTTTCACCATGCTGGCGGTGTCGGCACTGTCCGTGCTGCTCTGGGTGCAGGGAAATTATTCCCTGGCCAATATCGCCGGTCACGGCGGCGGCTGGCAGCAGGAATTCCAGCTGCCCTGGATTCCGCGTTTCGGCATCACCTTCCATCTCGGCCTCGACGGCCTGTCGCTCTTGATGGTGATGCTCACCGGCCTGCTCGGCACCATGGCCGTGGCCTGCTCCTGGAGTGAAATCCAGAAGCATGTCGGCTTCTTCTTCCTGAACCTGCTGTGGAACCTGGGCGGCGTCATCGGTGTCTTCCTGGCGCTGGACCTCTTCCTGTTCTTCTTCTTCTGGGAAATGATGCTGGTGCCCATGTACTTCCTGATCGCGCTGTGGGGACACAACGCACCGGGAGGCAAGGGCCGTATCTACGCCGCCAACAAATTCTTCATCTTCACCCAGGCCAGCGGCCTGCTGCTGTTGCTGGCCATCCTGGGCCTGGTGTTCGCGCACAATGCCAGCACCGGCGTGGTGACCTTCGACTACGACGCGCTGCGCGGCACCGTCATGCCGCCGGCCGTGGAATGGATACTGATGCTGGGCTTCTTCATCGCCTTCGCGGTGAAGCTGCCGGTCATCCCCGTGCATTCCTGGCTGCCCGATGCGCACTCGCAGGCACCCACCGCAGGCTCCGTGGACCTCGCCGGCATCCTGCTCAAGACCGCGGCCTACGGCATCCTGCGTTTCGCCCTGCCCTTCTTCCCCAATGCGTCGGCGGAGTTCGCGCCGGTTGCCATGACCCTGGGCGTGATCGGCATCTTCTACGGCGCCGTGCTGGCCTGCGCGCAGAACGACATCAAGCGCCTCATCGCCTACACCTCCATCTCGCATATGGGTTTCGTGCTGCTGGGCATTTATTCCGGCAGCGAGCTGGCGCTGCAGGGCGTGGTGGTGCAGATGATCGCGCACGGCATTTCCGCCGGCGGCCTCTTCATCCTCTGCGGTGAAATCTACGAACGCATGCACACCCGCGACCTGCGCGAGATGGGCGGCCTGTGGACGCGGCTGCGCTACCTGCCGCCGATCGCGCTGTTCTTCACCGCGGCCTCGCTGGGCCTGCCCGGCCTGGGCAATTTCGTGGGTGAGTTCCTCATCCTCATGGGCAGCTTCCCCTTTGCACCGGTGCTCACCATCCTGGCCACGGGCGGCCTCATCCTGGCGGCGATCTATTCGCTGATCATGATGCAGCGCGCTTTCTACGGCCCCGCCAAGAAAGAAGAGGCGCTGCCGGATCTCAGCCGCCGCGAAATCTCCATCATGCTTTTCCTGATGGCCATCCTGCTGGGCCTGGGCCTGTACCCGCAGCCGGTGCTCAACACCTCTGCCGCCGTGATGAAGTCCGTGCACACGGTCTATACGGCGCAGCAGGCTCCCGTGCTGGAACTGTCGCTGCCCCTGCCGGCATCGGCACCTGCTCCCACCGTTTCTCCCTGAGGCAACAAGACGATGAGCATTGAACAACTGATCGCACTGCTGCCTTACGCCATCACGGCTTTTGCCGCGATTGCCGTGATGCTCTTCATTGCCTGGCACCGCCATCACTGGTGGACCGGCACGCTGACCGTGCTGGGCCTGAATGCCGCGCTGCTCGCCGTGGTCTACGTCGGCGTGGTGCTGCCCCCCGTGGAAGTGACGCCGCTGCTGATCGTGGATGGCTTCTCCTGCTTCTACATGGGCCTGCTGCTGGTCACCACGCTGGCCTGCTCCACCCTGGCGAATGCCTATATGGATGGCTACCAGGGCAATCGTGAAGAAATCTACCTGCTGCTGCTGATTGCGGTGCTGGGCGCCATGGTGCTGGTGAGCAGCCGCCATCTCGCCGGTTTCTTCATTGGCCTGGAGCTGCTGTCGGTGCCGGTCTACGGCATGGTGGCCTACACCTTCCGCAACAAGCGTTCGCTGGAAGCCGGCATCAAGTACATCGTGCTGTCGGCCACCGCCTCCGCCATGCTGCTCTTCGGCATGGCCTTGGTGTATGCCGCCAGCGGTACGCTGTCTTTCCAGGGCCTGGCTTACAGCTATATGGGCCAGATGGGCCTGAGCCCGCTGCTGTTGGCCGGCACCGCGCTCATCATTGCCGGTGTCGGTTTCAAACTTTCCATCGTGCCCTTCCATGTCTGGACGCCGGATGTGTATGAAGGTGCGCCGGCGCCCATCGCCGCCTTCCTGGCCACCGCCAGCAAGACCGCCGTGTTTGCCGTGCTGGTGCGTTTCGTCTACGAAAGCGGCGCGCTGAATGTCGACATCCTGCGCCATGTGCTGGCGGCCCTGGCCGGCCTGTCCATCATCGTCGGCAACCTGCTGGCACTGCAGCAGACCAATATCAAACGCCTGCTGGGCTATTCCTCCATCGCGCATTTCGGCTATCTGCTGGTGCCGGTGGTGGGCGGTGCCTCGCCGGAAGCGATGACGGTTTATCTCGTCACTTATGTCGTGACCTCGCTGGGTGCCTTCGGCGTGGTGACGCTGATGTCCAGCCCCTACCAGGGCCAGGATGCCGACCAGCTCTACACCTATCGCGGCCTGTTCTGGCGTCGTCCCTACCTCACCGCGGTGATGACGGTGATGCTGCTGTCGCTGGCCGGCATTCCGGTCACCGCCGGCTTCATCGGCAAGTTCTATGTCGTGGCTGCCGGTGTCAGCGCCCAGCTCTGGGTGCTGCTGGCCCTGGTGGTCATCGGCAGCGCCATCGGCCTCTACTACTACCTGCGCGTCATGATCACGCTCTTCCTGATCGAGCCGGGCCTCAAGCGTTTCGATGCGCCCTCGAACTGGGGCGTGCGCGCCGGCGGTGTCATGGTGCTGGGCCTGTCCGTGCTGATGTTCATCATCGGCATGTATCCGCAGCCCCTGATGGAGCTGGTGCAGTTTGCCGGCTTCGGCATGATGCGCTGAATAGCAGCGCTGACTTAAGGCCCTGCGGGGCCTTTTGTTTTTTTGAGGCCGGTGATGAAGCTCTATCTCGCACCCATGGAAGGGCTGACCGATTTCTATATGCGGGATGTGCTCACGCGCATGGGGCGTTACGACGCCTGCGTGACGGAATTCATACGCGTCACCGACCGCCTGCATCCGGCCCGTGTCTTTTTCCATGCCTGCCCCGAGTTGCGTACGCAGTGCCGTACCGCGGCGGGCACCCCGGTGCATGTGCAGCTGCTGGGCAGCGAGCCCTCGGTCGTTGCCGACAATGCCGCCCGTGCCGCCGAGCTGGGTGCGCTCTCCCTCGATCTCAATTTCGGCTGCCCCGCCAAGACGGTGAACCGGCATCGCGGCGGCGCCATCCTGCTGGATGAGCCGCATACGGTGCAGGCCATCGTCGCGGCCGTGCGTCGTGCCGTGCCGGCGGACATTCCGGTGACGGCAAAAATGCGCCTGGGTGTGCGTGATCGTGACTACATGATTGATAACGCCCAGGGCATAGAGGCGGCGGGTGCCAACGCGCTGGTCGTGCATGCGCGCACCAAGGAAGACGGTTATCGTCCGCCGGCGCATTGGGAGGCGATTGCCGAGATACGCGCGGCGGTGAAATTGCCGGTGATGGCCAATGGAGAGATATGGACCGTCGAGGATGCGCAGCGCTGCCGTGAAGTGTCCGCCTGTGATGACCTGATGCTGGGGCGTGGTGCAGTCACCGATCCTGCGCTGGTGGATCGTGTGCGGGGTGATGGCGCTGCGTTGGACTGGCCCACGCTCGTGCAATGGCAGCAGCGTTTCCTGGATGCCATGGCTACCGCTGGAAAGGAAAACTCAGAAGAACGTTTCGGTGCCGTATGGAACGAACGCGGCGCCGTAGGCCGCTACAAGCAATGGCTGGCCATGCTGACCCGGGCCTGGCCGCAGGCGGAGCTGCTTTTCCAGCAGGTGAAGAAGGCACAGCGCTTTGATGAAGTGAGAGCAGCGCTACAGGCCTCTGCTTCACCCACTGTCTGACGCTACTCCCCCACCCTGTCGCCCCGGCGAAGGCCGGGGCCCAGCGCCTCTGGC
>DASUXS010000021.1:0-2042 GCA_036377855.1 Moraxellaceae bacterium | reverse complement strand
ATCATCGTCGGCTATGCCATCCCCGGCTTCCTTTTCGCCATCCTGCTCATCGTGCTCTTTGCCGGCGGCAGCTACTGGCAGGTCTTTCCCATGCAGGGACTGGTTTCGGAAAACTTCGACCAGCTGAGCCTGGGCGGAAAGATCGCGGACTATGCCCACCATATGGTGCTGCCCACCATCTGCATGAGCATAGGCGGCTTCGCCACGCTGACCATACTCACCAAGAACTCCTTCCTGGACGAAATCAACAAGCAATACGTGATGACGGCCCGCGCCAAGGGCCTGAGCGAAAGCCAGGTGCTCTACGGCCATGTCTTCCGCAATGCCATGCTCATCATCATCGCCGGCATTCCCGCCACGCTGATAGGTGTCTTCTTCACCGGCTCGCTGCTGATAGAAAACATCTTCAACCTGGACGGCCTGGGGCTGCTCAGCCTGGAGTCGGTGCTGGCCCGCGACTATCCGGTGATCTTCGGCTCGCTCTTCATCTTCACGCTGATAGGCATGCTGCTGAAGCTGCTCAGCGACATCGCCTATGTGCTGGTTGACCCGCGCATAGACTTCGAATCGCGGGGGCAGTGATGAAAAAGCTCTCCCCGCTCAACCAGCGCCGCTGGCAGAACTTCAAGGCGCATCGCCGCGGCTACTGGTCGCTGTGGCTGTTCCTGGCCCTCTTTGTCATCACCCTGGGTTCGGAAATCCTAGCCAACGACAAGCCGGTGCTGGTGGTCTCCAAGGGCTCGCCCTATTTCCCCCTGGTCCGTGACTATCCGGAAACCACCTTCGGCGGCGAGTTCGAAACCAATACCGATTATCGTGACAGCTATGTGCGGGAGTTGATTGGCAAGGATGGCTGGATGCTGTGGCCGCCCATTCCCTTCAACTACCAGACCATCAATTACAACCTGACGGTGCCGGCCCCTGCCCCACCCTCGCGGGACAACTGGCTGGGCACCGATGACCAGGGCCGCGATGTCGTCGCACGCATTCTTTACGGTTTCCGTATTTCCGTATTTTTTGCCTTCACCCTCACCTTCTTCAGTTCCATCGTCGGCATTGCCGCAGGCGCGCTGCAGGGCTATTACGGTGGCCGTGTCGATCTCTACGGCCAGCGTCTCATAGAAATCTGGTCCGGCCTGCCCGTGCTGTTCATGCTCATCATCCTGTCCAGCCTGGTGGAACCGAATTTCTGGTGGCTGCTGGGCCTGATGCTGCTGTTCAGCTGGACCGAGCTCACCGGCCTGGTGCGTGCGGAATTCCTGCGTGGCCGCAACCTGGAATATGTGCGTGCGGCACGCGCCCTGGGCCTGCCCGACCGCAAGATCATGTTCCGGCACATCCTGCCCAATGCCATGGTGTCCACGCTCACCTTCATGCCCTTCATTTTCACCGGCGCCATCGGTGTGCTGACCTCGCTGGATTTCCTGGGCTTCGGCCTGCCGCCGGGATCACCCTCGCTGGGCGAGCTGGTGGCCCAGGGCAAGAACAACCTGAATGCGCCCTGGCTGGGCATCTCCGCCTTCGTCACGCTGTCGGTGATGCTGACGCTGCTGGTCTTCATCGGTGAAGCCGCGCGTGATGCTTTCGATCCGCGCAAAGCCGGGAGCCTGCCATGACCTCCACTCCCGTCCTGGCCATACAGGACCTCAGCGTCAGCTTCGGTAGCGCAACGCCGGTAAAGCGCGCGTCATTGACGCTGGAACGTGGCGAGATGCTGGCACTGGTCGGTGAAAGCGGCTCCGGCAAATCGCTGACCGCGCTGTCCATCCTGCGCCTGCTGCCGGCGCATGCCGTGCTTGGCGGCAGCATACGTTTCGAAGGCGAAGAACTGACGCAGGCCAAAGAACAGCGCCTGCGCCAGATCCGCGGCCACAAAGTGGGCATGATCTTCCAGGAGCCCATGACCTCGCTGAATCCCCTGCACCATATTGAAAAGCAGATCAGCGAAGTGCTCTTCGTGCACCAGGGCCTGGGCAAAAGCGCGGCACGCGAACGCACGCTGGAGCTGCTGCGCCTGGTCGGCATTCCCGAGCCGGAAAAAC
>DASUXS010000020.1:0-2292 GCA_036377855.1 Moraxellaceae bacterium | reverse complement strand
GCTTCGAGTTCGGTGTCGTTGATGAAGGGGATCATGGGGGCGGCCATGACGCCGACGGGCACGCCGGCTGCGCTGAGCTTTTCCACGGTCTGCAGGCGGCGGTGCGGGGCGCTGGCGCGGGGTTCGAGTTTCTGCGTGAGGTGCGGGTCCAGGCTGGTGATGGAGACGAAGACCTGGACGAGGTTGTGCTTGGCGAGTTCGCTGAGCAGGTCCAGGTCGCGCAGGATGAGTTTGTTCTTGGTGATGACGGAGACGGGGTGCCGGGTCTCCAGCATCACTTCCAGCAGCTGCCGGGTGATTTTCCAGTCGCGCTCTATGGGCTGGTAGGGGTCGGTGTTGGCGCCAATGTGTAGGGTGCTGACCTGGTAGCGCGGTGCGCTCATTTCCTTGCGCAGCAGTTCGACGGCGTTGGGCTTGGCGAAGAGCCTAGTCTCGAAGTCCAGGCCGGGCGACAGGTCCAGGTAGGCATGCGAGGGCCGGGCATAGCAGTAGACGCAGCCGTGCTCGCAGCCCTGGTAGGGGTTGATGGACTGGCTGAAGGGAATGTCGGGCGAGGTGTTGCGCGAGATGATGGTCCGGCTCTGCTGCACCGTGACTGTGGTCTCCAGCGGTTTCAGCGGGTCGGGTTCGAGAGCCCAGCCGTCATGCTCGGTCTCGCTGCGTTGCCGGAAAAAGCGGTTGTCGGGGTTGAGGGTGGCGCCGCGGCCTTTGCGGGCGCCGTCCGGGTTCATGCTCATGGCGGCCTCCGGGAAGAGGCCTGACTATACGCCGGAATACTGTCCAAAAGAACAGTATTCCGGCGAGTGGGAGCGAAGGGGTGGGCCAGGGTCCTCGCAAACAGCCATGCTGGCTGGAATTGGCGTAGCCGCGGGGACGCCACCTGCCTTCGCTGTATTCACTTGGATATAGCGGTAATATCCGCGCACCATTCAAGGAGTCGGGGGAAGGAAATGCGGAAATCATGGTTTGCTACGCTGGCCCTGCTGGCAGGCCTGAATGCCCAGGCCGCGGATGTGACGGTCTATGCCGCCGCCAGTCTCACCAATGCCTTCAAGGACATCGCCACGGCGTGGAAAGCCACGCACGCGGGCGATGACCTGAAATCATCTTTCGCTTCTTCCTCCACGCTGGCCAAGCAGATAGAGGCCGGTGCGCCGGCGGAAGTTTTCGCCTCGGCGGACCAGAAATGGATGGACTATCTCTCCGAGCGCAATCTTATCGACAAGGCTTCGCGCCGCTCGCTGCTGGGCAATACCCTGGTGTTGATCGCCCCCGCGGCTAAACCGCTGACGCTGAACGTGCAGAAGGGCGCGCCGCTGCCGACCTTTGACGGCAAGCTGTGCATGGGTGAGCCGGGCAGTGTGCCGGCGGGCATCTATGGCAAGCAGGCGCTGCAGAGCCTGGGCTGGTGGAGTGGCGTCGAGAAGCGCGTGGTGTCCACCGAAGATGTGCGTACGGCGCTGGCTTTCGTGGAGCGCGCGGAATGCCCCTTGGGCATCGTTTATGAAACCGATGCGAAGATCAGCGACAAGGTGGTGATCGCCGGCCGCTTCCCGGCGGGAACGCATGATGCGGTGGTGTATCCGGTGGCGTTGCTGCCCAGGGCGTCGGCGACGGCCAGGAATTTCTTCCGCTATCTGCAATCGCCGGAATCGGCGGCCGTGTTCCAGCGCTATGGTTTCACCGTCTTGAAGTGATGCTATCCGTAGGAGCGGCTTTAGCCGCGAACCATTGCTACCATCCGCTATCCCGGTTCGCGGCTAAAGCCGCTCCTACGAAACCTAGCTCATGATACTGACCCCCGAAGAAACCACCGCCCTGCTGCTCTCCGTAAAGGTGGCGGCCTGGTGCATGGTCATCGGCTTATTGCCGGGTATTGCCATTGCCTGGCTGCTGGCGCGTCGTGAATTTTTCGGGAAATCCCTGTTCGATGCCGTGGTGCATCTGCCCATGGTGTTGCCGCCGGTAGTGCCGGGTTATCTGCTGCTGGTGCTCATGGGCAATAACGGTGCTGTGGGAAAATTCCTGAACCAGACTTTCGGGATCAGCCTGGCTTTCAACTGGACGGGTGCAGTGCTGGCCTCGCTGGTCATGGGCCTGCCGCTCCTGGTGCAACCCATACGGCTTTCTTTCCAGCTTATCGATTCGCGGCTGGAAAATGCCGCGCGCACGCTGGGTGCCTCGCCCTGGAAAGTGTTTTTCACCATCACGCTGCCGCTGGCGCTGCCGGGCATTCTTGTTGGAGCGATTCTTTCCTTCAGCCGCAGCCTGGGCGAGTTCGGCGCCACCATC
>DASUXS010000019.1:0-9823 GCA_036377855.1 Moraxellaceae bacterium | reverse complement strand
GGGTCGACCCTGTGTCCTGCTGGTGGATGACCTGGCCTCCGAGCTGGATGCCGCTGCCCGCCAGCGGTTGATTGATTATTTGGCGGCTTCAGGCGCCCAGGTGTTTATCACCGCCATAGAGCCTGATGCCGTCACCCCTGCCCTGCAAAGGACAGGAGAAAGCTTCAAAGTGTTCCACGTGGAACATGGAGCCGTCAGGGATGTGTCTTAGAAGCAGGCTGTAACCCACTAAAGAGACTGAATCCAGCCGCGGAGCGCGATGGCGCAGCGGATTGCAGGAAGTCCGGAGAAGAAGATGAGTGACGAGAAAGAATACGACTCCAGTAGCATCAAAGTCCTGAAAGGCCTGGATGCCGTGCGCAAGCGCCCGGGCATGTATATCGGGGACACCGACGATGGTTCCGGCCTGCACCATATGGTGTTCGAAGTCGTGGACAACGCCATCGACGAAGCCCTGGCCGGCTACTGTACCGAAGTCAACGTCATCATCCATCCGGACGAATCCATCACCGTCACCGACAATGGCCGTGGCATTCCCGTGGACATCCACGAGGAAGAAGGCGTCTCCGCGGCCGAAGTCATCATGACCGTGCTGCATGCCGGCGGTAAGTTCGACGACAACAGCTACAAGGTTTCCGGTGGTCTGCACGGTGTGGGCGTGTCCGTGGTGAATGCGCTGTCCACCAAGCTGGTGCTGACCATACGCCGCAACGACAAGGTCTATGAGCAGGAATACCACCACGGCGAACCGCAGTACCCCCTGCGTGAAGTTGGCGAGACCACGGGCCGCGGCACGGAAGTGCGCTTCCACCCCTCGCCCGAGACCTTCACCAATATCGAATTCAAATACGACATCCTGGCCAAACGTCTGCGCGAGCTCAGCTTCCTGAACTCCGGCGTGCGCATCGTGCTGCGCGACGAACGCAGCGGCCAGGAAGAAATCTTCCAGTACGAAGGCGGCCTGGCCGCTTTCGTGGAATACCTGAACACCAACAAGTCCACCATCTCCAGCGTCTTCCATTTCATCGTGCCGCAGGGCGAAGCCACCAATGGCATAGGCGTGGAAGTGGCCCTGCAGTGGAATGACGGCTACCAGGAAGGCGTGTACTGCTTCACCAACAATATTCCCCAGCGCGACGGTGGCACCCATCTGCAGGGTTTCCGCACCGCCCTCACCCGTACGCTGAACAACTATGTGGAAAAGGAAGGCCTGCTGAAGAAGGAAAAGATCAACACCACTGGCGAAGACATGCGTGAAGGCCTCACCGCCATCGTCTCCGTGAAGGTGCCCGATCCCAAGTTCTCCAGCCAGACCAAGGACAAGCTCGTGTCCTCGGAAGTCACCAATGTCGTGGCCTCCACCATGAACGAGAAGTTCGAAGAGTTCCTGATGGAGAATCCCTCTGCCGGCAAGACCATCGTCGGCAAGATTCTGGATGCCGCCCGTGCCCGCGAAGCCGCACGCAAGGCCCGTGAAATGACCCGCCGCAAGGGCGCGCTGGATATCGCCGGCCTGCCTGGCAAACTGGCCGATTGCCAGGAAAAAGACCCCGCCCTTTCCGAACTCTACCTGGTGGAGGGTGACTCCGCCGGTGGCTCCGCCAAGCAGGGCCGCAACCGCAAGATGCAGGCCATCCTGCCCTTGAAGGGCAAGATCCTGAACGTGGAAAAGGCACGCTTCGACAAGATGCTGTCCTCAGCCGAAGTCGGCACCCTGATTACCGCCCTGGGCTGCGGTATCGGTCGCGACGAGTACAACCCGGACAAGCTGCGCTACCACAAGATCATCATCATGACCGACGCCGATGTCGACGGTTCGCATATCCGCACCCTGCTGCTCACCTTCTTCTTCCGCCAGCTGCCCGAGCTGATCGAGCGCGGCCACATCTATATCGCCCAGCCGCCGCTGTACAAGGTGAAGAAGGGCAAGCAGGAACAGTATGTGAAGGACGAAGGCGCACTGGACGAATACCTGACCGCCGTCGCCCTGGAAAACGCTGGCCTGGTGGCTGCCCCTGGCGTACCGGCCATTACCGGCCTGGGACTGGAAACCCTGATCAACGACTACCGCCAGGCCCAGTCCGTGATCACCCGCATCAGCCGCCTGTACCCGCTGACCCTGCTGAACGCCCTGCTCTACTCGCCGACGCTAAGTGTGGAAGCACTTACCGACAAGGCCCAGGTGGAAGCCTGGAACAAGGCCGTGCAGGCCCGTGTCAGCGCCGATGCCGACGCCTCCGAACGCTTCCTGGTGGAAGTGGTGGAAGACACCGAACACCGCCGCTTCATCCCGCAGGTGGAGCTGGTGGCCCACGGCGTGCCCTACACCTACCGCCTCACCGCCGACTTCTTCGGCTCCGGCGAATACCGTGTCATCGACGGCATGGCCCGTAAACTGGAAGGCCTGATCGAAGTGGGCGCTTACATCCAGCGCGGCGAGCGCCAGCAGCCGGTGGCCAACTTCCAGCAGGCCCTGGACTGGCTGATGACCGAATCGCGCAAGGGCACCAGCATCCAGCGCTACAAAGGCCTGGGTGAAATGAACCCCGAGCAGCTCTGGGAAACCACCATGGATCCCGAAGTCCGCCGCATGCTGCGCGTGAACGTGGAAGACGCCATCAAGGCCGACCAGATGTTCACCTGCCTCATGGGCGACGCCGTGGAACCGCGTCGCGAGTTCATCGAGACCAATGCGCTGCTGGTGGCCAACCTCGACGTCTGAGGTAAGGTTCCCCGTGGATAAAAAGGCTCCTTCGGGAGCCTTTTTATCCGGGTGATATTGTAAATTAATTTAACCCGGGTAATATGTGATCTCCAATCCGGAGATTACCCGCCATGTCCGCCTTTAGCAGCACTCCCGCCACCGCCTTTCTCGGCCAGCAAATCCTGTTGTCCTCTTCGCTGGAGACGGTGGCTCTACGCGTGAAGGCAGCCCTGGCCAGTGACCCCAACGCCGCCATCCTGGTTTTCAACGACAGCGACGGCCGCGTGATCGACCTGGATCTGCGTGGCAGCGACGCCGAAATCGTGGCGCGGCTGCCGGCCGATTCGGAAATCGAAGCGGAGTCTTCTCCGGAAGCTCCCCGCGGCCCCGGCCGTCCCAAGCTCGGGGTCGTCGCCCGCGAAGTCACCCTCCTCCCCCGTCATTGGGAATGGCTGTCCGCCCAACCGGGTGGCGCTTCCGTGGTGCTGCGCAAGCTGGTGGAGGAGGCCCGTCGCCAGGGCAGCGATGCCGACCGCCGTCGCCAGTCCCAGGAAGCGGCCTACCGCTTCATCTCGGCCATGGCTGGCAACGAGGCGGGATTCGAAGAGGCGGCTCGTGCGCTGTTTGCCGGGAAGCAGGATGACTTTTCCGCCGCCCAGGTCACCTGGCCCGAGGACATACGCCGCCACGCGCAATTGCTGGCTATGGCCGCCTTGGCGGCCAGTTGAAAATCACTCCCATTTAGCCGCTAAAACCGGGCCTTTCGCCCGGTTTTAGCGGTGTTTGGCGTATGAAAAAGGTGCAAATAGGCCAATCTAGCGGCTAGAATCGCGCCTCAAGCAGAGCCGGGCCCAGCGTTGGGTCCTGCCGTCGTGGCGCATCGCTCACAAAGTCGTGTCGAGACCCCGTTTTCCGCACCCTGGTGACGATCAAGCCCGCTACACCTTTTTCGTTCTTGCCAGGAAATCCCAGCGTGACCGCGACCTATTCACCTGATTACTGGGCCCTTGCCATCTTCATCGTCGGCGTCGTCGGCATGTGCGCCTTCATGCTGGGCGTCCCTGTCTGGCTGGGCGGCCGTGACTGGGGCCGCGCCAAGAATGAGCCTTTCGAATCCGGTGTCGTCCCCCAGGGCGGCGCGCGCATGCGCCTCTCGGCCAAGTTCTATCTGGTGGCGATGTTCTTCGTCATCTTCGATGTGGAAGCCCTCTTCCTCTATGCCTGGGCGGTGTCCGCCCGCGAGGTCGGCTGGATGGGCTTCATCGAAGTCACGCTTTTTGTGCTTTTCTTGTTGGCAGGTCTGGTCTACCTCTGGCGCATAGGTGCGCTGGACTGGGCCCCCGAGGCGCGTCGGCGCCGTGCCCGCAAAGAAGCGGAAGCTGCTGCCAAGGCATCCTGATTGAGGCGCCCATGAAATACACCCTGACCCGTGTCGACCCCAACGCGCCCAACGAGCGCTATCCGATACAGCAAAAGGAAACGGTGCCTGATCCGCTGGAAGCTGATATCGAAAAGAACATCTATATGGGTCGTCTCGAAGACATGATCCATGGCGCCGTGAACTGGGGCCGCAAGAACTCCCTCTGGCCGTACAACTTCGGCCTGTCCTGCTGCTATGTGGAAATGGCCACCGCCTTCACCGCGCCGCATGACCTCGCCCGCTTCGGCGCCGAAGTGATTCGCGCTTCGCCGCGCCAGGCCGACGTCATGGTCGTGGCCGGTACCTGCTTCATGAAAATGGCCCCCGTGGTGCAGCGTCTGTATGAACAGATGCTGGAGCCGAAGTGGGTGATTTCCATGGGTGCCTGCGCCAACTCCGGCGGCATGTACGACATCTATTCCGTGGTCCAGGGCGTGGACAAGTTCCTGCCCGTGGACGTGTATATCCCCGGCTGCCCGCCGCGCCCCGAAGCTTTCCTGCAGGCCCTGATGATCCTGCAGGAATCCATCGGCAAAGAGCGCCGCCCGCTGTCCTGGGTGGTGGGTGACCAGGGCGTGTACCGCCCGCAGATGCAGCCTGAGCGCGAACGCAAACAGGAACAGCGCATCGCCGTCACCAACCTGCGCACGCCGGACCAGGTCTAAGACATATTTCCTTCTCCCCGCCTGACGGGGAGAAGGTGCCCGCAGGGCGGATGAGGGGAGGAGTTATTAACTCCGACCCCTCACCCCAGCCCTCTCCCCGCCTGCGGGGAGAGGGGGCAAAAACAAATTCCAGATGCCGGGGGCCCACAGGCCGCCGGCGTCAAAACAGTTTTTCAATATTGCGACGATAAGACGATGGCCGACGACGCCCCGCTTCCGCCCGTCACGCCCGGCACTCAACATGAGGTCGTGCGTGAGCTGTTCGCCAAATTTGGTGAGGGCCTGGTTTACCAGCCCACCAAGGATGACGTGCCCACCCTCTGGGTGCCACGCGACCAGCTGATCGAAGTCCTGCGCTTCCTGCGCGGACTGCCCAAGCCCTATGTGATGCTGTACGACCTGTCAGCTATCGACGAGCGTCTGCGCAAGCATCGCGACGGCCAGCCCAAATCCGATTTCACGGTGTTCTACCACCTGCTCTCCATCGAGCGGAATTCGGATGTGCGCATCAAGGTGGCCCTGTCCGAAAGCGACCTGCACATCCCCACCGCCATCGGCATCTGGCCCAATGCCAGCTGGTATGAGCGCGAAGTCTGGGACCTGTTCGGCATCACCTTCGACGGCCACCCGCACCTCTACCGCATCATGCTGCCGCGGACCTGGAAGGGTCATCCGCTGCGCAAGGACTACCCGGCGCGCGCCACCGAATTCGATCCCTTCGTGCTGACCGCCCTGCGCCAGGACGAAGAACAGGAAGCCCTGCGTTTCCAGCCCGAAGAATGGGGCATGAAGCGCGGCACCCAGGACGAGGACTTCATGTTCCTCAACTTAGGCCCCAACCATCCCTCCGCCCACGGTGCCTTCCGTATCGTGCTGCAGCTGGACGGTGAAGAGATCGTCGACTGCGTGCCCGACATCGGCTACCACCACCGCGGCGCCGAAAAGATGGCCGAGCGCCAGAGCTGGCATTCCTTCATCCCCTACACCGACCGCATCGATTATCTCGGCGGGGTGATGAACAACCTGCCCTATGTGCTGGCGGTGGAAAAGCTCGCCGGCATCAAGGTGCCCGAGCGCGTGGAAGTCATACGCGTGATGATGGCGGAATTCTTCCGCGTCACCTCGCACCTGCTCTTCCTCGGCACCTATATCCAGGACATGGGCGGCATGACCCCCATCTTCTTCATGTTCACCGACCGCATGAAGGCCTATGACGTCATCGAAGCCGTCACCGGCTTCCGCATGCATCCGGCCTGGTACCGCATCGGCGGTGTCGCGCACGACCTGCCCCAGGGCTGGGACCGCAAGGTGCGTGAGTTCGTGGAGTGGATGCCCAAGCGCCTCAAGGAATACGAAAAGGCCGCCATGCGTAACCGCGTGATGAAGGCCCGTACCGTTGGCGTCGCGCAGTACAACGCCAAGGAAGCGCTGGAGTGGGGCGTCACCGGCGCCGGCCTGCGCGCCACCGGCGTGGATTACGACCTGCGTAAAGCGCGTCCCTATTCCGGCTACGAGAATTTCGAATTCGACGTACCGCTGGCGCAGAACGGCGATGCCTACGACCGCGCCATCGTGCGTATCGAAGAAATGCGGCAGTCGCTGCGCATCATCGAGCAGTGCCTGAACAATATGCCGGCGGGTCCCTACAAGGCCGACCATCCGCTCACCTGTCCGCCGCCCAAGGAACGCACGCTGCAGGACATCGAAACCCTGATCACGCACTTCCTGTCCGTGTCCTGGGGTCCGGTGATGCCGGCGGGCGAAGCCTCGCAGCTGATCGAAGCCACCAAGGGCATCAACAGCTACTACGTGACCTCCGACCACAGCACGATGAGCTACCGCACGCGTATCCGTACGCCCAGCTTCGCGCATCTGCAGCAGATTCCTTCGGTGATTCGCGGATCCATGATCCCGGATCTGATTGCCTATCTGGCGTCTATTGATTTCGTGATGGCCGATGTCGACCGCTAACCTGATTGCCACGAGCCGCTTCGTGCTGGCTCCCGAGCTGCGTGCCGAAATCGAGCACGTCACCCACCATTATCCGGATGCGCGTGCGGCCAGCATCGACGCGCTCAAGATCGTGCAGAAAGCGCATGGCTGGGTGCCGGACGGCGCCATTCCCGCCATCGCCGAAGTGCTGAAGATTCCCGCTTCCGATGTGGAAGGCGTGGCGACTTTCTACAGCCAGATCTTCCGCCAGCCTGTCGGTCGCCATGTCATCAAGGTCTGCGACAGCATGGTCTGCTACGTCAATGGCCACGAGCAGGTGATGGCAGCCATCACCGCCAAGTACGGCATCGGTGTCGGCGAGACCACCGCCGACGGCCGCTTCACGCTGCTGCCGGTGTGCTGCCTGGGCAACTGCGACAAGGGCTCGACCATGATGGTGGATGATGACACCCATGGCGGCCTGACACCGGAATCCGTTGTCACCCTGCTGGAGGAATACAAATGAAACTTTCCTCATTTGGTCCCTCGAACAAGATCGCCAAGACCGCCGAAACGCATCCGCTGACCTGGCGCCTGCGTGACGACGGCGAGCCGGTGTGGCTGAAAGAATACGAAAGCAAGAACGGCTATGCCGCCGCGAAAAAAGCGCTCAAGGAACTGGCGCCCGACGATATCGTCAACGCGGTGAAAGACTCCGGCCTCAAGGGCCGCGGCGGTGCGGGCTTCCCCACCGGCGTGAAGTGGAGCCTGATGCCCAAGGACGACAGCCAGAACGTGCGCTACCTGCTCTGCAATGCGGACGAGATGGAGCCCAACACCTGGAAAGACCGCCTGCTCATGGAGCAGATGCCGCACCAGCTGATTGAAGGCATGCTGATTTCTGCACGCGCGCTGAAAGCCAACACCGGCTACATCTTCCTGCGCGGTGAATATGTCGATGCCGCCCGCATCCTGAACCAGGCGCTGGACGAAGCCCGCGCTGCCGGCTACATCGGCAAGAATGTGCAGGGCTCCGGTTTTGATTTCGAGCTCTACGTGCACACGGGTGCCGGCCGCTATATCTGCGGCGAAGAAACCGCGCTCATCAATTCCCTGGAAGGCCGCCGCGCCAATCCGCGCTCCAAGCCGCCCTTCCCCGCCGCCGTCGGCGTCTGGGGCAAGCCCACCTGCGTGAACAACGTCGAGACGCTGTCCAACGTGCCCGCCATCGTCGGCAACGGCAACGACTGGTTCAAGGCGCTCTGCCGTCCCGGCTCCGAAGACCATGGCACCAAGCTCATGGGTTTCTCCGGCAAGGTGAAGAATCCCGGCGTGTGGGAACTGCCCTTCGGCATCACCGCGCGCGAACTGTTTGAAGACTATGCCGGCGGCATGCGTGACGGTTTCACGCTGAAAGCCTGGCAGCCCGGCGGCGCCGGCACCGGCTTCCTGCTGCCCGAACATCTGGATGCCCAGATGTATGCGGCCGGCATCGGCAAGGTCGGCACGCGTATGGGTACCGGTCTCGCCATGGCCGTGGACAACAGCATCAGCATGGTCTCGCTGCTGCGCAATATGGAAGAGTTTTTCGCCCGCGAATCCTGCGGCTGGTGCACGCCCTGCCGTGACGGCCTGCCCTGGAGCGTGAAGCTGCTGCGCGCCCTGGAGCGCGGTGAAGGCAAGGCTGGCGACATCCAGGTCCTGGAACAGCTCGTTGGCTTCCTCGGCCCAGGCAAGACGTATTGCGCGCATGCGCCCGGCGCGGTCGAACCGCTGGGCTCGGCCATCAAATATTTCCGTTCCGAATTTGAACAAGGCATCTCGCCCACGGCCGCTGCAGCACCCGCAGCCGTGCAAAGCGGGGTGAGTGCGTAATGGCAACGATCAACGTAGACGGCAAGCAGTACGAAGTCGACGGCGCAGACAACCTCCTGCAGGCCTGCCTCTCGCTCGGACTCGACATCCCCTATTTCTGCTGGCATCCGGCGCTGGGCTCCGTGGGTGCCTGCCGCCAGTGCGCGGTGAAGCAGTACGCCAACGCCGACGACAAGCGCGGCCGCCTGGTGATGTCCTGCATGACGCAGGCCACCAACGACATGTACATCGCCATCGAAGACACGGAAGCCAAAGAGTTCCGTGAATCGGTGGTGGAATGGCTGATGACCAACCACCCGCACGACTGCCCCGTGTGCGAAGAAGGCGGCCACTGCCATCTGCAGGACATGACCGTGATGACGGGCCACAGCACCCGTCGCTACCGCTTCAGCAAGCGTACGCACCAGAACCAGGATCTGGGTCCTTTCATCAACCATGAAATGAACCGCTGCATCGCCTGCTACCGCTGCGTGCGTTACTACAAGGATTACGCCGGCGGCACCGACCTGGGTGTCTATGGCGCGCATGACAATGTGTATTTCGGCCGCGTCGAATCCGGCACGCTGGAATCCGAATTCTCCGGCAACCTCACCGAGGTCTGCCCCACCGGCGTGTTCACCGACAAGACCCATAGCGAACGCTACAACCGCAAATGGGATATGCAGTTCGCGCCCAGCATCTGCCACGGCTGCGCTTCCGGCTGCAACATCTCCCCTGGCGAACGCTATGGCGAGCTGCGTCGTATCGAGAACCGCTACAACGGTTCCGTGAACCAGTATTTCCTCTGCGACCGCGGCCGTTTCGGCTACGGCTATGTCAACAGCCAGGACCGTCCGCGCCAGCCGCTGTGGCAGGACCGCGCCGCCGGCCGCGTCGACGTGCTGGGTGGCGATGCCGCGCTGGACAAGGTGGCCGACGGCCTGCGCAAGGCGCGTCGCGTCATCGGCATCGGTTCGCCGCGTGCCAGCCTGGAAGCCAACCACGCCCTGCGTGAACTGGTGGGCGACAAGAATTATTTTGCCGGCGTGAATGCCGACGAGCTCCAGCGCCTGCAGCTGGCCCGCGACATCCTGCAGCGTGGCGTGCGTACGCCGACCCTGCGCGAGATCGAAGGCTATGACGCGGTGTTCGTGCTGGGCGAAGACCTGACGCAGACCGCCGCGCGTGTCGCGCTGGCTGTGCGCCAGTCGTCCAAGAACAAAGTCATCAAGATGGCGGCCGCCAACC
>DASUXS010000018.1:0-6327 GCA_036377855.1 Moraxellaceae bacterium | reverse complement strand
CATGGTGTCGCCTCGCAGCTCGTAAAGCTCGGCGCCCGCCGGCGGCGGTGTCTCGTCGAGATCATGCGGAATCAGTACACGGCGTTCAGGCATATGCATCAGCACCAGAAAAAGAAAAACCCGCCGCCGTTGCCGGCAGCGGGTGGGCAGCAGGCCGCAGCCTTACTGCGGCAGCACCTCAAACACGGCGACATAGCGACCGACACGCTTGGTGGCGGGCTTGGGCGCCTTGGCATCTTCGTATTCCGCCTCCAGGAAATACTGGCCGGCGGCCGGCCACTTGATGCTGACCTTGCCATCCTTGTCCGTGGTGTATTCCACGCTGTCTTCGCTGTTGCGGTAGCGGCGCTCGCCCGGCGTCACTTCGATCCTGGTGCCGGCGGCGGGCTTGCCATCAATGATGAACTGGAAGGTGGCGGCTTCACCGGAGAAGAGATCATTGGGATGCGTCACCGGCACCAGCTCGAGGCCGACATTGCTGGGCTTGAACACGCTGGTGCTGGGCTTGCCGGAGGTGACAAAGGTTTCAAAACGGCGCGAGGACTGGGTGACTTCCAGCTTGTCGGCCTGCTTGGGCACTTCCTTTTCAAAACCTTCCGGGGTGGGCTGGGTGCCACGCGGCGGCCACATCTTGCGCTGGCCGTTCTCTTCCCAGCGGGCATTGAGGCCGCTGGAGGCGGTGTAGAGCTTCCAGGTGCCCTTCTGCGTCAGGTTGAGGTCGAACACGCTGCGGTACTTCAGCGTGGTGACATTTTCCGGGGCGCTTTCCTTGCCGTCCGGCGCCACGATCTTCAGGCCATCGAGACGCATGGGATTGTGGTCGGCAATGAACAGGTCATTGGAGGTGGCGGCGTCGAAGGACACCCAGGGATTTTCACCGGCCAGCACGGTCACGCTGGGCAGGATCCAGCCGCGGTGGGCTTCGGCGGCCAGGGGCAGTGCCAGGGCGACCGCCAGGGTCAGGCATTTGAAAACAGGCTTCATGAAACTCTCCTTTTTTTCTGAATTCTTTGGATTCGGAAATTCTTTATGCGGGGAATCAGGGCTTGAACTGCAGGGTGATGGCACCCAGCTCGGTGCTGCCCTTGGCATTCACGGTGTCGGCCTTCTTGGGCGGCCAGGTGAAGGGAACGCTGACCAGCTCGCGGCCACCGGCTTCACGCGCGGCCTCCACCACCAGCTTGTAGTTGCCGGCGGCCAGGTTGCCCAGCGGCGCCTTGCCGTTGCTGAAGCTCAGGGTCTGCTCGCCGGGCGCACGCGTGGCACCGCTGACACCGTCTATGGGCAGCGTCAGGCTGTTGCCGCCGCGACGCCACCACTGGCGCATGTCCTTCAGCCACTTCACGCCTTCGTTGTTCTTCATCTTGATGTCGTACCAGACGGCAAGATTGGCGGCGATGCTGTTGTCCTCACGCTCCACCCACACCGCCACATAGGGCTTGTGGTATTCGGCGACATTCAGCTTGGGCACTTCGACCTTGATGTCGATATCGGCGGCCAGCGCGGGTGCGGCCACCAGGCCCGTGAGCGCCGCAGGCACAACAGCCAGCGCGGCGGGTACAAAGGTCACGGAAAAGCTACGCATCATCATTCCCCCTCAATGGATAAACAAAAGTGCCAGCAGCAGAGGCAGCAGCACGCCCAGCGCAACCACCGGCCAGGTGGCGGGACGGCTGCCGCCATGCAGTTGCAGAAGAAACAGGCCCGTGAACGCGAACACGAAACAGGCCACCGCAAAAAGGTCCAGGAACCAGCTCCAGGCCGGCCCGGTGTTACGTCCTTTGTGCAGGTCGTTGAAATAGGAAATCCAGCCGCGGTCGGTCTTTTCGTACTCCACCGCACCGGAGGCGACATCAATGCTCAGCCAGGCATCCCCGCCCGGCCGCGGCAGCGCCACATAGACCTCGTCCGCCGACCATTCGCCGGCACGGCCCGCAGCGCGTATGTCCAGGTCGGCTGCCAGCCAGTCCGCCACGGCCGTGGGCAGCGGCGCATCCTTGGCAGCCGGCGTGGCCAGCAGCTTGCGCAGGCTGGCCGGCAGCTCGCCAGCCTTCTTGCTGACTACGGGATGGGCTTCCACGTCGGCGGCGTGGTTAAGCGTGATGCCGGTGGCGGCAAACAGCAGCAGGGCCACCAGGCAGAGCGCCGAACTGATCCAGTGCCACTGGTGCAGGGTCTTGAGCCAGAAGGCGCGACGCTGCGGGGCATCAGGGGTGGACGTGGCGCTCATGAATCCTCACTGGGAGTGGCGGGCGGGCAGATGGGCGTTTAACGCGCCTGCCGGCTGGCGGTTGACCGGAAGCCGGGGCTCCGGGCCTCAAGGGCCGCCATTCCATCACAAATGAGAATTAGTCGCAATTAGAAATATCCGGGCCGGCGCCCTCCCCCAAAAGCAAGGCCGGCAAATGCCGGCCTGGTTTAGCGCAGGGGAAAAAAATCAGTCTTCCTGCTCGACACGACGGTAATTGATCAGGCCCAGCAACAGCCCCAGCGCCGCTCCCATTACCAGCCCAGCCAGATGGCCGTTATTGGAAATGGGACCGAAGAGGGCATCGAAAATGCCCGTATAGCCCAGCGCCAGCCAGCCCACCATGAAAAGGATGATGGCGCCGCGCAGGCGGAACGGCGCATTCGGATCGGCATAGGGATAGAACCAGAGATAGCCCAGCAGGCCGTAGACCACGGCGGACAGGCCGCCGAAGCCGGGGCCGTAGCTCAGGAACTGCGCCGCATTGCTGACCAGGGCGATGACCAGCAGCAAGCCCAGCAGGCGCCAGCCCGACTGCATGCGTTCAATGAGGCCACCGAGTTCCCACCACCACAGCAGGTTGAAGGTGATGTGCAGCAGGCTGAAGTGCAGGAAGGCCGGCGTCAGCAAACGCCACCACTGCCCCTGCACCGCCTCGACACTGATGGCCTCGGGATAACTGAGGGCATTGAACACGGCCTCGCCACCCAGCCACTGGGCCAGATAAACCAGCAGGCAAAGCACACTCACCACCTGCGTGGCGGGCCCGGCACGCCGCCACCAGGCTGCCGCCGCATTGCTCTTTTCCTGCGCATACACGGCTTCACGCTGTATCTGTCCGCTCTGCCAGGAGGCCTGCCAGAATTTCGGATCATCCGGATGCGCCACAAAGGCCTTGGCCTCTTCCATGGCGCGTTCGGCATGCGCGGCATCGTCGAGCACGATGGCAAACCCCTCGGCGGCGGCTTCCACGCGGTTGGGCATGCCCAGGCTGCGCAGATAATCGCTGAAGGCCAGGGCGGGACGTTTTTCAGTAAAGGTCAGGATATTCATCAGGCAGACGGTGCAGGAGAAGAGGTCGGGGTTTGCAAAGCATTCAGCCGGCGATGGCGCTCGGCCTTGTCCAGCCTGGCCAGTTCGCGGCAGGCCGCGAAAAAGCGCGGCAGGTCATTGTCCTGCTGCCGCAGCAGTATCTGCAGCGCGGGCACCAGGTCGTAATAGGTGTTCACGGTATTGAGCTTGGCATTGTTGAGCGAGGCAAACCAGGCATCGTAGCCGCCATAGCCGCCCCAGCGCGCCTGTTTCAGCTGCGCATAGGCAGCCTGCAGGCCGGCATAGACCTCGGCCTTGCCCTGGCGCTTTTCGGCATCGGAAATCTTCTGCGCAAACAGCTGCTGCAGCTTGCCGCGCCATTCCAGCACCAGCGCCACGAAATCATCACGCCGCTCCTTTGCGCGCTGCAGCCGCGCCAGGTCCTGCGGATACCGCAGGCTGTAGCGGCGCAGGCCTTCATCAGCCACGGCGACGGCCAGGCTTTCATTGAAGGTGGTGTCGCCGGGAACGAAGAGCACCTGGTGCGTGAGCTCGTGGAAAATCAGTTCGGCCAGTTCGGCTTCAGGCTGTTTGATGAAGCTGGACAGCACCGGATCATGGAACCAGCCCAAGGTGGAATAGGCGGGAATGCCGCTGAGATAGACATCCAGGCCCTCTCGCTCCAGCTCGCGCGCATAGTACTGCGCCATGCTTTCGCGGAAAAAACCGCGATAGGCCAGGCAGCCCACGAACCAGTAGCACCAGGTGCGCGGCGCCAGCGACAGCTCGGGCGAGGCCATCACCGACCACACCGGATAGTCGCGGCCCAGCTCGACATAGGTCGCGTACTGCTTCTGCGCCGGCAGGTCCAGCTCCTGGATGGCAAATTCGCGTATGCGCTGCACGGTTTCCAGGCGGCCACGCAGATCCGCGGGCGTGTCTTCGCGCGCCAGCAGGCGCGGAATGGACTGGCGCTTCATGATCATGGCGGTCTGCCCCTGCGCCGCCTGGGCGTAATAGGCCGCACTCTGGCAACCGGCCAGCAGGAAGGCGGAAAGGGCAGGCAGCAGACGGGACAGGGAGGACATGGACATGATCCTATGATGGCAGGCGGTCGCCGTGTTTGCTAAAAGTGTTTGTCACTGATTACCGACCTGTTCATGGAGATGAAAATGACCCTGTCATTCCGAGGGATATTGCTGCTGCCGCTGACCCTGCTGCTGGCCGCCTGCGGCGCGCAGGTGGTGGTGGAACAGGATCCGGCCGCCCATCTGCCGGGTCCCGGCACCTATGCCTGGGGTTCCGCCAGCGACCACATGCCCGGTGAAGACAATCCGCGCATCAACAACGACATCATCGCCGGCATGGTGCAGACCGCGCTGGACACTGGCCTGGCCAAGCGTGGCTACAAGCCGGCGGAGAAAGGCCAGGCCGCCTGGCTGGTGCACTACCACGCCGGCCTGGAAAAGCAGACGCAGCTGGTGACGGAACCCATGTATCCCGCCGCGCCGCGCGTGGTCTGCGGTCCCTATGCCTGTGGTGGTGGCTATGGCTGGGGCTACTACGGCCCGCCGGAGGCTGTCACACGCACCGTGACCTTCCACGAGGGCACCCTGATCCTGGACATCCACGATGCCACGACCAACAAGCTGGTCTGGCGCGGCACCGTGTCGGATGACGTGAACGTGAACAAGCCGGTGAATCCGGCGCGCCTGCAGCAAGCCATCGACAAGCTGCTGCAGAAACTGCCGGCCACGGCCGACGCCAAGAAATAAAGCGCATGGGCAAGGACGCCTCCCCCGCCGCTGATGACGGCATCGATGAGGGCATCAATGGCTACATCGATGCGGCAGCACCGGAAGTCCGGGACATCCTGCGGGAAATCCGCCGGCTGGCCCGGGCCGAGGTGCCCGCTGCGGTGGAAACCATCAGCTATCGCATGCCGGCCCTGAAAATGGGCCGGGTGTTTTTTTATTTCGCGGCCTTCAAACACCATATCGGGATCTATCCGCCTGTTCACGGCGATGCGGAATTGCAGAAAGACCTGAAGCCCTATCAGAACGAGAAAGGCAATCTGCGTTTTCCCCTGGACCAGCCCATGCCTTATGCCTTGATACGGCGGGTGGTGGCGGCGCTGGCCAAGGAATACGGCAAGGCGGTTTAAAACCACCACAGACGGAAGTTACTCCTGCCCTCTCCAAAAACCCCACTGTCGCCCCGGCGAAGGCCGGGGCCCAGCGTCTTTTTCCCTACGGCCACAGCCTCTTTCCTCTACTCAGTCATTTGCAAAAATCACCGTCATTCCCGCGAAGGCGGGAATCTCCCGAACCTAGCAGGGATTTTTTTTAGGCCCGCTGCATGCCATAGAGATTCCCGCCTTCGCGGGAATGACGAAGCAGAGAACATTGGTTCAATAAAAAAACCCGGCACGAATGCCGGGCTGTACCACACTAGCCAAGGCTAGGGCCAGCCTCATGCGAAGCCGGCGAGCACCACAGGGTTCTCTCACATCTTGTAGGCGAACTGCAGCCAGACCTTGGACAGGTCCTTGTTGCTGCCGGGCGTGGTCAGTGCCGGCGTATCCGCATCCGCACTGTATTTGGCGAACTTCACCAGGCCGTTCAGGTTCTTGAAGATCTGGTAGCTGGCGGAGAAGTCCACTTCATTGCCGAAGGTGTCGCTGGTTTCATCGGCCTTGAAAAGATGGCCGGCCAGCACGAAATTCACATCCCAGAGCTTGGCCAGCACTTTCAGGTTGCTGTCCTGCAGGCCATTGGTTGGCGTGGTCAGGAAGCGGTCGGCCCAGCCGTTGAAGGCATGCAGGGTGGCCAGCGGTGTCTTGAAGCCTTTTTCCAGCACTTCATGCTGCGCCTTCAGCGTCACCGGGCCGAATTTGTAGCCCAGCTGCAGGTCGTAGTAATTCGCATCGGGCGAGCTGGTCGCGGTGCCGTCGGCATAGGCGCCCTGCTCCGCGAACGAAACCTCGTAGAGGAAATCCGCAATCGCGCCGTCGACACGGATGCCGTCATGGCGCCAGGACGTGGCCT
>DASUXS010000017.1:0-3528 GCA_036377855.1 Moraxellaceae bacterium | reverse complement strand
CGTAATTTCTGCTGTGCTTTGATGCCACGGCGCGCGTAAACATACGCAGCGCAACGGTATTCCTACATTGCGCCATTGACTGTCCATCCGTTAACGCCTTCATAAAAAAACGTAGTGATTATTAACCCCGTAAGCGGATGGCTTGCGCTAAATGTTCTGCACCGGATATGAAAACCCTGTATGACAACCTTGCCACGGCGTGGCAGGACGAGGTCAGGCATGAACATCAGCAGCAGCCCCGCGAAAAACTTTCCCGCCACCTTGCTGGTGGTGGACATGATCAACGCCATGGAGCAGCCGGAAAGCGGCGCCCTGCTGGAGCAGGCGCTGCCCATGGCCGGGCGTATCGCCAATCTCATCAATGCCGCCCGCCATGCCGACATTCCCGTGGTCTATGTGAATGACCATTTCGGCAACTGGCATCTCGACGGTCCGCGCATCCTCGACCACTGCCTGTATGACGATGTGCCCGGCCGCACAATGACGGAGTTGCTGCGGCCGCGCGACGAGGATTATTTCCTGGTGAAGCCGCGCAAATCCGCCTTCTTCGGCACCGCCCTGGACCCGTTGCTGGAAGACCTGGGGACGGAATCGCTGATCCTGGCCGGCATCACCGGCGATGTCTGCGTGCAACTCACGGCCATCGATGCCCATATCCGCAATTTCAATCTCTACATTCCCGCTGACTGCGTTGCCTCGCTTTCGCCGGAGCGCAATGAACAGGCACTGGGCTATATGCACCGCGTGCTCAAGGCCGACATCACGCCCTCCGACCAGATCACCCTGGCGGACATACGCGGCGACAATGTGCTGACCCGGCTGCGCCACGCCTTGCTGTAAAAGGCAGCCGCTGTGCCATCAAAGGAGGAAGACGCCATGGACGCGCTCACACCCCAGACCGAAATGAACCAGCCGGAAACCCTGCACCGCGCGCTGGCGCGCTGGAACGGCGAAAGACTGGCGGCCGGCCTGCCGGTATCCAGCTGGGAAGCCGCGCTGGCCGCGGAAATGGAATACCGCCTTGCGGAGGGTCGCTTCCTTGATGATGCGCGAGCCCGTACCGAGCCCTGGCTGGGTGACGTGCCGGAAAAGCCGCGGGAGTTCCTGGACTGGTTCGAGCAGCTGCGCCAGACCGGCCCCGGACAGCAGCATGATTTCTTCGACTGGATCGCCGAGGAATGCAGGGATGAGGAAATGCGCTGGTTCCTGCGCCAGGAAGTGGCGGGCGAAGCCGGCTTCGAAGATCTTGTCGCCTATACCCAGGTGAAACTGCCGGCCGCCGCCAAGCTGGAAATGGCGCGCAATTACTGGGACGAAATGGGCCGCGGCAAACCCAAGGCCATGCATGGTCCGCTGCTGGGTCGCATGGTGCATGAGCTGGCACTGGAGCCCAGTGTGGACAATACCATCTGGGAAGCGCTGGCCCTGGCCAATACCATGGTGGGCCTGGCGCTGAACCGTCCCTTTGCTTTCCAGTCACTGGGCGCGCTGGGGGCGATTGAACTCACCGCACCGGATCGGGCGCGCAAGGTGGTGGAAGGGATGCGGCGCCTGGGCTACAGCCCGCATGTGCGCTCCTATTTCGACCTGCATGCCGTCATCGACCTGCATCACTCCGAAGCCTGGAACCGCAATGTGCTGCGGCCGTTGCTGGAGGAAGACCCCTACCGCAACATCGCCATCGCCGAAGGCGCCATCATGCGCCTGCAATGCGGCGAAGCCTGCTTCGAGCGTTACTGCAGCGAGCTGTGTCCGGTATGGGCCCGGGAGGCGGCGCCGGCCAGCGAGACCCCGGCATGAAAACGGAGATCAGCCCGGGCAGGCAGGCCGCGCTCCTGGAGCTGCTGCAGTTCCTGCAGGCGCAGCATTACCGCTTCATCACCGTCACCCCGGCCACCCATGCGCGTGTGCTGTCATGGCGCCAGCATGAGGGTGCAACACTGGCGGAGGCTTTTGGCTGGAGCATGCCTTTCTCGCGCTCCCTGCTGCCGCCTGAACGCATGCAGTACTGGCTGCACAACGAAGTCCTGCTGGAGGCAGGCCGCAGCCTGGTCAGCACGGTACGTGTCTCCTCCCTGGAAGAAAAACTCTTCCTGCACTCTCCCTATCCCACCGTGCAGGGCAATGATGTTTTCTTCGGCCCCGACACTTATCGTTTCGTGCGTTTCCTGTCCGGGCATATCGGCAGCTGGACGCATATGGAAGGCTGCCGCATTGCCGACATTGGCTGCGGCAGCGGCGCAGGCGGCATCATGCTGGCCTCGCAGTGCCACCATCCGCAATTGACCCTCAGTGACATCAACCATGCCGCGCTGTCCTGCGCCCGCCTCAATGCCGCGCATAACCAGCAGAGCGCCGACATCAGGTTCAGTGACCTGTTGACGGCACTGCCGGGCGAATTCGACCTGATCGTGGCCAATCCTCCTTACCTGAATGACGGCATGGAACGCAGCTATCGCCATGGCGGGGGCCGCTGGGGCGCCGAGCTCAGCCTGAAGCTGGTACATGAGTCTTGTCGCCGTCTGGCGCCAGGTGGCCGTCTGCTGCTTTACACCGGTTCCGCCATAGAGAATGGCCGCGATGCCTTCAGGGAGGCCGTCATGAAAATGCTCGACGAAAATTTCGAACATGAATATGAGGAAATAGACGTGGATGTTTTTGGCGAGGAACTTGAAAGGGATGCCTATAGCACGGTGGACAGGATTGCCGTGGCAGGCCTGGTGGTCGTGAGGAAATAAAGTCATCACCCAGAAATTCCCCTGTCACCTGTACAAAAGGGATACAGAAACCACACACCCCCCCACCTGCTGCAGCACACACTGTCGGCTCACCAGCTTATGGAGAAGCGGACATGAACAGGCGCGGGAAAGAATATTGCGGTTGGGGGACCTTGCTGGCAGATGCCGGCAAATACTGGATAGGCCTGAGCAAGGCCGATGTGCTGATGGCGCAGCAGAGCGAGGCGGACCTGCTCTGCCTCCTGCGCAAGAAATACGGGCTGAGTGACGGGGAGGCCATGCAGCAGATTTCGGATTACCTGAAAGATGCGCTGGCCTCCGGTCCGGAAGCCCTGTCACTGGAGACGCGATTCAGACGCAGTCCCTATCGCTCCCAGTAAGGGCGTGCCTTGAAATAGGCATGCACTTCCGTCGCCAGGGAGCGATCCGCCGCATCCGGCCAGCTGTCCTTGTTGAACCCGGGTGCGTTCTTCAGGCGGTCCTTGTCAATGTCCAGACAGAAGTTGTGGTGGTCGGCGTCCAGCGTCAGCGCGAACCAGGGCACGGCGAAAAGCTTGTCACCTATCCCCAGGAAGCCACCCACCGAAAGCACGGCATAGGCGATGTTGCCACGCTGCACGTCCAGCATGATGCCCTTGATGTCACCCACTTTTTCCCGTTTCAGGTTGACGACGCTGTCGCCTTCCAGGGTGCTGGCCAGCATCAGGTAGGGGCCGGGGCCATCGGCATTGCGTATGGCTTCGTCCGAGGCCTTGATCTGCGCCCCCTCCGCTCCTGAAACCAGCGCAGC
>DASUXS010000016.1:0-7658 GCA_036377855.1 Moraxellaceae bacterium | reverse complement strand
TGCGCGCCAGGCTGACAAAGATGATGGAGGCACTGGCAATGTTGACCAGGGTGCTGACATCGCTGAGTGCACGCTTTTCCGCATGCATGACCACGCCCATGCCTTCCAGGGCCTGCTGCAACCACTGCACCGTGGGGGCGTGGTCGGTGATGGCAATGAATCGCTGTGTCATTTTCCCACCTGCCTCAGCGCGTGTTGCCGGAGAAGCCCCAGCGCTGTTCGTAGTTGCCGTTTTCCATGAAATAGAATTCCAGGAAGCCCGGATCGTAGTTGCGCAGGCTGAGGCCGGGCTCGGCCGGCAGCGTGGCCTGTTTCATCAGCGGTTTCACCAGGTGCGGGGTCACCACCATCAGCAGTTCGCGGTCATCGGACTTGATGCTGGAGGAACGGAAGAAGGCACCCAGCACCGGCACGTCGCCCAGCCAGGGCAGCTTGTCCACGGACGACATGCTGCTCTTGCTGATGAGGCCGCTGATGATGAAGCTCTCGCCGCTGGCCATGGACACGGTGGTGTCGCTGCGGCGCACGCGCAGCGCCGGCACATTGATGCGCTGTATCTGTATGCCGGCGGAATAATCCAGCTCGCTCACTTCCGGCGCGACTTTGAGGATGATCTGGTTTTCGCCCAGGATGGTCGGCGTCAGCGTCAGGCGTATGCCGAATTCCTTGTATTCGATGGTGATGTTGTCGCCGTTACCCTGCGGCACCGGAATCGGGAATTCACCGCCGGCCAGGAAATTGGCGCTCTGCCCGCTCAGCGCCACCAGGCTGGGCTGGGCCAGGGTGTAGGCAAAGCCGCTGCTTTCCAGCGCATTGATCATGCCCAGCACGCGATCGCCGCCACCGCCCCAGACCATGTTGAAACCGCTGCTGGCCAGCGGGATGCTGGGTACCACGCTGTCGACGAGGCCGGGACTGACACTGACGCCGGGGGTGGTGCCCGGGGATCCGAAGAGGAAATTGCTGCCGTTCTGGCCCTTGCCGAAGAGCGAGGTCGACACTTCCTTCATCTTGCTGCGGCTGACTTCGACAAAGCGGATGTCGGTCTGCACCTGTGCCGGGGTGTCGCCCAGGCTGCGCTGGCTGGAGGCGCTGGCCACCGCCTGCCCTGTCACCTGCACGCTGGCGCGCACCGGATCCGAGCTGCAGCGCGTCCACACCAGCAGGCTGGTGATGCCGGCCTTGCGGGCCGTGATGAGGATGCTGGCGCCACCGGTGAGCTGGATGTCGGCGATGTCCGGATCGCCCACGGCGATACGCTCTATGCGTACCGGGAAGCGCACGTCGTTCTGGGTGCCGGTCGCCAGGCTGTAGCGCGAGTTGTCCATGGCGCCCAGGTCCTCGCAGACTTTTTCCGCGGCGGCGGACCAGGCCGGCAGCAGCGACAGCAGCAGGACGGCCAGCAGCCCTCCTCTCCCCAACCGCCCTTTTCGCTGTGTAGTGTTCATGCCCCCGTGCATTTCCCTCTCCTTGAGGCCGGCGTTGCAGATGCCGCCGCCTGATCCTGTTGCTGTCTTTTTTGCGTTCACTCTTTTTCTGGTTACTGCATGACGTGCTGGATGTCCTTGCCACGGTAGACCGTGACCGGTGCCTCGCCGCTGCGGGCCGGCCGCTTCACCGCCGCCACCACCGACTGGCTTTTCGGCGCGAGCGAACTCAGCGCGATCAGGCTGCGCATTTCATCGTTGACGATGGATTCGGCCGACTGGCCGGAGAGATAACGCTCGTGGAAGCCGGACTCGGCACTGCGCACGGCCAGGCGCAGGCTGCCAGCATTGCTGGCCAGCATGAGGCGGGTGGCGAATTTTTCCGGAACGGCGAGCACCGCGGTGCGGGAGCGGCTTTCGTCCTCGTTCTTCTTGTCCTCGCTGCCGGTTTCATTGCCGCCACGCGACATGCGGGTGCCATAGCTCAGCACGCGCAGGGCCGGCAGCACGACCTGGGCGGTTTCGCGGGTGCCGCCGGTGGCCAGGTTCTCGCGTATGAAGACCAGCACGTCGACATAGTCGCCGGGACTGACATAGCCGCCGCCGCCCACGACATTGTCGACGGCGATGGCGACAGCACGTTCATCCGGGCGTATGAGGCGGGCCAGTTCACCCCCGGGCTGCATGTCGGTGGCGCTGACCAGGGCACCGGCCTTGATGCCCACCCAGGGCTTCTTGCCAACCAGGGTCTTCACCTCCTGATAGCTTCCGGGGGCGGCCTGGCGCAGGGAATCCACATAGAGGTCTTCCGGCTTGAGCGGCACGCCGGGATTGATGTCTCGGGCAGCCACCACCACGGGCACCTTGCCGTCCTTGACCGTCGGGGCAGTGTTTTCTGCCGCCTGGGCACTTGCCGGACCGCTTTCGCGCGTACTGATTTGGTAACCCAGATAGCCGGCAATGACGGCTCCGATAAGGAGCACAGCGGCGATTGCAGCAAGCAGCTTGCTGTTCATGGCAGTCCTTGTATCGCTAGTCTGAAAATTCCCCGTCCTAATTCCCGGCCGACCCCAGGCCCGTATTTCTTATTCACCCACCTCGTGGTGAGCGGTCATTTTTACGGAGTCAACGGCAGGAAAATTGCGCCGAACAGCCCAAGGCCTCCGGTACTCCGCAAAGCTATAGATCACGCAACAGGTCCCCGCCAGTTTTTGACATATCCGCTGCGTATTTATACGTAAAACCAACACATTGACGGGGCGGGAATCAGAACTAGAGTTAAGGCAATCCCCGGCGTTGCGCCAGGGAGCATTGCAGCGGGCAGGAAGCTTGGCTGTCCGATAAAGACCTGTATTTCTTTAGGGAAGGTAGTCGCTATGAAGATGACCACATTGAAGCAGAAGGTCATGGCATTTGTGGAAGACGAAAGCGGAGCCACCGCCATCGAGTACGCGCTTATCGCCGCGTTGATTGCCGTGGCCATCATCGCCACCGTGCGCGCCACCGGCGTGCAGGTCCGCTCGGTTTTCAACAGCATCCTGACCGGCCTCGGCGGCACGGCTGTTTAAACGAACTGTCTGAACCCGCTGCAGACAGGAAAAAGCCGCAGCGGGGCTGCGGCTTTTCTGACTCGCCAGGACAAGTTTTGCTGGTGTTGATTACACCAGTGCCCCCACTGCGTCCCGCGTCAGCGCCCAGCTGGCATCGGCATGCAGGGCACCCCAGTCACGGCTGAATTTTCCCTTGAGGGCGGCAAAGCGCCGCTGTTCCGGGAATTGTCCCCGCGCCTCCAGCGCCTGCAACACTTCCAGCGCACCGACACGATGGTTGCAGACCAGCACCATGTCACAGCCGGCATCCAGCGCCGCGTTGGCACGGTCACTGAAGGAGCCGGTGGCCACCGCTCCTTCCATGCTCAGGTCATCGGAGAAGATCACGCCGTCGAAGCCCAGGCGCTGGCGCAGGATGTCCTGCAGCCAGAAGGTGGAGAAGCCGGCCGGATGGGGATCGACACGGGAGTAGATGACATGCGCGGGCATGATGCCCTGCAGTTCACGCGCCAGCTCGGTGAAAGGACGCAGGTCGTGCTCTTCGATTTCATTCCAGCTGCGCTCATCCACGGGCAGCGCCACATGCGAATCCGCCGCCACCGAACCATGGCCGGGGAAATGCTTGCCGGTGGCGGCCATGCCGGCCTCGTGCATGCCGCGAATGAATTCGCGCAGCAGCTTCACGGCAATGGCCGGATCAGCGTGGAAGGCACGGTCGCCTATCACCTGGGAAATGCCGCAGTCGACGTCAAGGATGGGGGCGAAGCTGATGTCCACGCCCACGGCCAGAACTTCGCTGGCCATCAGCCAGCCACACTGGTAGCTGCGCAGGCGGGCCTCGCCCTGGTCGCGCTCGTAAAGCTCACCGAACACTTTCATGGGCGGCAGCTTCACGAAGCCTTCGCGGAAGCGCTGCACGCGGCCGCCTTCCTGGTCCACGGCGATGATGAGTTCGTCGCGTAGGGCGCGGATTTCGCGCACCAGCGCCGTCACCTGCGCGACGTCGCGGAAATTGCGCGCAAACAGGATGATGCCGCCGACATGCGGATGCCGTATCAGTTCTTTCTCGGCATCGGTCAGGGTCAGGCCTTCGAGATCAAGCATGAGGAAGCCAAGGGCCATGGGAAAACTCCTGAATCGAAATTCGTTTATTGCTGGGGCTGCAGCACCAGCTTGCTGGAAAATTGTTTGCTGACCAGCTCCGCGTCATGGAAAGCCATGCGGCGGTTGCGGCCGGACAGGTAAAGCTCTATGCCGTCGGCGTAATGCGGGCTGGCAGGGTTGCCGCTCTGGCCGCCGGCATTGATCACATACAAGGGTTCGGTCTGGCTGAAATCCACCACCATGCGCATGGCGGGCACATTCCACACCTTGAAATCATCGCCCACGGTGTAGCCGGCGACATTGACGGTGTTGGTGGAACCCGGTGCCGGATAGGGACCGCGATCCAGGAAACCGGACAGGGCCGACACCGCCTGGCGCTGCGCAAACGGCAGGAAGGGTTTCAGTTTGCTGGCGCCGGATTGCCAGTGGTATTCGTGGATGCTGCCCCATTTCCAGGCGGCGGGATCGCCGCCCATGAGCTGCGTCGCCTGCTGCCAGGCATTGGCCAGCGCCAGCGCGAATATTTCCGCCTTGTCTTCGCGATGGTTGCTGGTGCGCACATCATCCCAGAAGGGGCTGTCGTCGCGACCCAGCATATGGTCCTGCTGCGCGGAATAGCTGATGGCATTGCCCTGCATGAAGGACTGCCAGGCCAGGCTGTCTGCGGGACCGAGCTCATCCAGGAAAATGTCGCGCGCGAGACGGTTGAAAAAGACACCGTAGAGCGCGGCGCCGGCAGAATCCCTGTCCATGTCGCCGTCGAAGCGCTGCAGCATTTTCAGTGCATTCTCACCGCTGTTGCGCGCTGCCGGCGTGGCCTGGGCCAGGTGCTGGCGTATGGCCGGCTCGAGTTTCTGCAGGACGGCACGCAGCTTGTCGGCAGCACGGTCATGCACGTCGCCCTGCAGCTCCACCGTCGTGCCCAGGGTATGCGTGCTGTGCTCCTCGAGACGCTCGGCAATGCGCTCATAACGTTCCGGCGCATACCAGGAGGCGGTGAGATAGGGGGTGCTGGTGGTCCGGTGATTGGCCGTGGCCAGCCAGCCGCGATCGGGATTGGTTTCATGCGGCAGGTCTTCATAGGACAGGTAGCCATTCCAGTCGTACTCGCCCGTCCAGCCCGGTGACGGCAGATAGCCGCGGCCCTTGAGGCGGCGCGGATACAGGCCCGTCACCTGCCAGCCGATATTCTGCGCGTCAGCCAGCAGCACATTGAGATGAATGAAGCCCAGGCCATCCAGGGCCTGCTCGCCTTCGGCAAAACCATTCGCGCGGTTGAGCAGGAAGAATCGCTCCAGGCTCTGGTCGGCCTGCTGCGACGTAGTCTGCAGCGCCAGGCCCCACTGTGCCGGCAAGCTCATGCCCTGGGGCATGACTTCGTTGAGGCGGCGCCCCTGCAGGCCACCGTTGAGCAGGGGACCGTGCACGGTTTCCTGCACGACAAGACGCTCATCCGGCTGTCCCTTGATATGCAGGATTTCCTCGCGCTCCTGCACCGGCAGCCACTGGCCCTTGTAGAGGTAGAGGGTCCTGCCCTCTTCCTGCCTGAGCTTCTCCACGAAAATGTCCTGGGAATCGCCCATCACCATGGTCATGCCCCAGGCAATATGGCCGTTGTAGCCGGCCACGATGCCGGGAATGCCGGCCACCGCCACCCCGCCCGCCTGGTATTCCGGCGACTCCAGCTGCATCAGCATCCACACCGGTGGCTGCTCCAGCAGCAGGTGCGTGTCGTTGGCGAGGATGCTGGCGCGGCCACGGCTGCGTTCCGGCGCCACCGCCCAGTTGTTGGAGGCTGCCTGCTGCAGCGGCAGCAAAAGCTGGCCCAGCTTTTTCTGGGTGTCGAGCTGGGTCTGCAGCGGCCCCAGGTCCTTGAAGGGGAAATCCCCGAGCTTGCCGGCTTCATCGGCCGGAATGGGCTCGTCGGGATAGCTGGGCAGCAGCCAGGCCGCCTTTTCCGGGCCCACGCGGGCGGCCAGGGCCAGCCAGGCCAGCTCTTCCTGGGCATTCAGGGACAGGCCCAGGTTGAGCAGGGCAAAGATGTCCATGGAATTGACGGGTGCCCAGGGCTCGGGCTGGTAGCCACTGGCGCTGAAGTCCAGCGGCAGCCTGTCCTTGTGGCTGAACACCCAGGCATTCACGCCGGCGGAGAAACGCTCCAGCAGGCGGCGCGTGCGCGGTGACGCCGCCGCCATCTGCTTTTCAGCAATACGACGCAGGCCCAGGGTGCGCATATAGATGTCGAGATCACGCCCCACCGGCCCCGCCATCTCGGACAGGCGGCCCTGGGCGCTCAGGCTGTAGGTCACCATCTGCGCCAGGCGGTCCGAGGCCATGGCATAGCCGGCGCCGAAGGCCAGGTCGCCTTCGTTGCGCGCCACGATGCGCGGCACGCCCATGTCGTCACGGCTGATGGTCACCACGTCGGTGAGGCCGGCCACGCGCACCTCGCCGGCCGGTTTGTCCACGGTCCCGCCCTGGGTGAGCTTGACCACCGAGCAGGAAGGCAGCAGCACGAGGGAAAATGCGGCGAACAGGGGCAGCAGCGGCTTGGGCCGGGGCCAGAACAGGGGCATGGAATCGTCCTGATAATGCGGCGGGACAGCAGGAAGGTGCCCGGGGACGGCAATCCCCGAAAAACCGCGACACTAAACAGGGTCGCGGATGATGTCAAAGCCGCCGCCAGCCTGGGGTCCGCGCCCTGCGCAGCCTTAACTTCCGGCAACAAGATTTCGCTGAAAAGCTAAAGCAATGACCTGTCGGCGACTTAGAGGGGATTGCTATAATGCCCCCCGCAGCCGGCCCGTCGCCGGCCCTCCTAGACGGTTTTCGCATGTCCGGCCTGTTTTCCCGTAAGCATCTTGTTGCCACCGTAGCCGTCAGCAGCCTGGTGGTCTTCTCCGCGGTCTTCGCCAAACAGGCCGCCGCCCCCACCACCTACAGCGAGCTGGCAGCCACCAAGATCCAGGCGCGCACCGCCAGCAGCGTGGTCGAACTGCTGGACGACATGCATTACGAGCATCGCGTGCTCAATGCCACCCTCTCCTCCCAGGTCTTTGACCGCTACCTGAAAGACCTGGACGGCCAGCACATCTATTTCCTGGCCACCGACGTGCAGGGCTTCGAGCCCTATCGCAAGACTTTCGAGAACGCCCTCAAGAAAGGCGACCTGAAGACGCCCTTCCTGATCTACAACCGCTACCAGCAGCGCGTGGCCGAACGCCTCAACTTCGTGCTCGCCGAACTCGAGCGCGGTGTCGACAAGATGGATTTCGGCAAGGATGAAACCCTGGAAGTCGATCGCGAGAAGGCACCCTGGCTGGGCACGCGCGCCGAGCTCGACGAACTCTGGCGCAAGCGCCTGAAGGCGGCGGCGCTCAGCCTGCGCCTGGCCGGCAAGACCGATGCCGACATCCAGAAGACGCTGACCAAGCGCTACAAGAGCCAGCTCAACAATCTCTACCGCACCAAGGGTGACGACGCCTTCCAGGTGTTCATGAATTCCTTCACGGAATCCTATGACCCGCACACGGAATATTTCTCGCCGCGCACGGAAGAGAACTTCAACATCAACATG
>DASUXS010000015.1:0-3362 GCA_036377855.1 Moraxellaceae bacterium | reverse complement strand
GGCCCAGAGGCCGGCTTCCTTGGCATAAGTCTCGACCAGCTGCACCTGCTCGTCGGAGCGGCCGGTGAGGCGCAGGTAATCCAGCGTCTGCGAGTCGATGGAGAACATGGCCGCGGTAGCGCCATATTCCGGCGCCATATTGGAAATCGTGGCGCGGTCACCGATGGTCAGCGAGGAAGCGCCGGCACCGTAGAATTCGAGATAGGCACCCACCACCTTTTCCTTGCGCAGGAATTCGGTCAGGGCCAGCACCACGTCAGTCGCGGTGATATTGGGCTGGGGCTTGCCGGACAGCTCGACGCCGACGATATCGGGCAGGCGCATCCAGGAAGCACGGCCCAGCATAACGTTTTCCGCTTCCAGGCCGCCCACGCCGACGGCGATAACGCCCAGCGCATCCACATGCGGGGTGTGCGAGTCGGTGCCGACGCAGGTATCGGGATAGGCAACACCGCGATCGTTATGGATCACCGGCGACATCTTTTCCAGATTGATCTGGTGCATGATGCCGTTGCCGGCGGGAATCACGTCGACATTATCAAAGGCCGTCTTGGTCCAGTTGATGAAATGGAAACGGTCTTCGTTGCGGCGATCTTCGATGTCGCGATTCTTCTGGAAAGCATCCGGATCGAAACCGCCACATTCCACGGCCAGCGAATGGTCGACAATCAGCTGCACCGGCACCACCGGATTCACCTTGGCGGGATCACCGCCCTGGTCGGCGATGGCATCACGCAGGCCGGCCAGGTCCACCAGCGCGGTCTGGCCCAGGATGTCGTGGCAGACCACTCGCGCGGGGAACCAGGGGAAGTCACGCTCGCGCTTGCGCTCGATCAGCTGCGTCAGGCATTCATTGATGATGGCCGGATCGGCCTTGCGCACGATGTTCTCGGCGTGCACACGGGCGGTGTACGGCAGGCCGGCCCAGGAGTCAGGCTTGATGGCTTCCACGGCGGCACGGGCATCGAAATAGTCGAGGGTGGTGCCGGGGAGGTTTTTGCGGAATTGGCTGTTCATATCTGGCTGTCTCGGAAAAAAAGAATTCCCTCTCCCCGCCTAGGCGGAGAGAGGGTCAGGGTGAGGGAGCGGCCTTGAATCCACGTTGACGCCAGATTGACGTCCACCCCTCACCCCAGCCCTCTCCCATGGGAGAGGGAGAACACATCATTTGCGGTCTTTCAGCGGCACAAACTTCTGGTCTTCCGGACCCGTGTAGTTGGCACTGGGGCGGATGATCTTGCCGTCGATGCGCTGCTCGATCACATGCGCGCTCCAGCCGGAGGTGCGGGCGATCACGAACAGCGGCGTGAACATGTCGGTGGGAACACCCATCATGTGGTAGCTGACGGCCGAGAACCAGTCGAGGTTGGGGAACATCTTCTTGATTTCCCACATGGTGGATTCCAGGCGCTCCGCGATGTCGTACATCTTGGTGTTGCTCTGTTCCTGGGACAGCTCTTCCGCCACCTTCTTGATGACCTTGTTACGCGGATCGGACACGGTATAGACCGGGTGGCCGAAACCGATCACGACTTCCTTGCGTTCGACACGGGCACGGATGTCGGCTTCAGCCTCATCCGGATTCTCGTAGCGCTTCTGGATTTCAAAGGCCACTTCATTGGCGCCGCCATGCTTGGGACCACGCAGGGCACCGATGGCACCGGCGATGGCGGAATACAGGTCGGAACCGGTACCAGCGATCACGCGCGAGGTGAAGGTGGAAGCGTTGAATTCATGCTCGGCATAGAGGTTGAGTGAGGTGTGCATGGCACGCACCCAGGACTCGCGCGGCTTTTCACCGTGCAGCAGATGCAGGAAATGGCCGCCGATGGAATCGTCATCGGTTTCCACTTCGATGCGCTTGCCGTTGTAGGCGAAGTGGTACCAGTACAGCAGCATGGAACCCAGCGAGGCCATCAGCTTGTCAGCGATGTCACGGGCGCCCGGATGATTGTGGTCTTCCTTCTCCGGCTTGACGCAACCCAGCACGGACACACCGGTACGCATCACATCCATGGGATGGGAGGACGGCGGCAGCTGCTCCAGCGCCACCTTCACGGCGGCGGGCAGGCCACGCAGGGCCTTGAGCTTGGCCTTGTAGAAAGCCAGTTCGGCCACCGTGGGCAGCTTGCCATGCACCAGCAGGTAGGCGATTTCCTCGAATTCGCAGGTGGTGGCGACATCCAGGATGTCATAGCCACGGTAATGCAGGTCGTTGCCGCTGCGGCCCACGGTGCAAAGCGCGGTATTGCCCGCGGCAGTGCCCGACAGGGCGACGGATTTCTTGGGCTTGAAGCCAGGGGTGGGGGTCTCGTTGCTGCTCATGCTTCTTTCTCCTTACGGATACGGACATCAATGGGGTTCGAATCGCCGTGGGGACGCCACTTAAATCCGGCTTGCCTTATTTCTTGCTGGCGAAGAGCTGGTCGATCTTGTCTTCGTACGAGTGGTAGTTCAGGAACTCGTACAGCTCTTTACGCTTCTGCATGCTGTCCAGCACATTCACCTGGGTACCGTCACGGCGCACGGCTTCGTAGACAGCCAGGGCAGCCTTCTGCATGGCGCGGGTGGCGGACAGCGGGTACAGCACCATGGCAATGCCCTGCTCGCCCAGTTCCTGGGTGGTGTAGTAAGGCGTGTCGCCGAATTCGGTGATATTGGCCAGCACGGGCACGTTCACGGCATCGCAGACCTTGCGGTACATGGTGATGTCGGTCATGGCCTCGGCGAAGATGGCATCGGCACCGGCTTCGACATAGGCGCTGATACGGTCGATGACGCCGTTCAGGCCCTCTTTCTGCAGGGAGTCGGTACGGGCCATCACGACAAAGCTGGAATCGGTCTTGGCATCCACCGCGGCTTTCACGCGATCCACCATTTCATCAATGGCGACGATTTCCTTGTTGGGGCGGTGACCGCAGCGCTTCTGCGCCACCTGGTCTTCGATATGCACGGCAGCAGCGCCAGCCTTGGTCATTTCCTTGATGGTGCGGCCGATATTGAAAGCGCCGCCCCAGCCGGTGTCGATGTCCACCAGCAGCGGCGTATCGACCACGGCGGTGATGCGGCGCACATCGGTGAGCACGTCTTCCAGCGAGGTGATGCCGAGGTCAGGCAGGCCGTAGGAATAATTCGCCACGCCGGCACCGGACAGGTAGATGGCGCGATAGCCGACCTGGGTGGCCATCATGGCGGCATAGGCATTCACCGTGCCTATCACCTGCAAGGGTTTTTCTTCAGTCAGCGCCTTGCGGAAACGGGCACCTGCGGTCAGCTTTTCGGTCATCGTTCTTTACTCCAAGTTAATCCCCTTTCCCACCGGGGTGAGGAGGGGTTTCGCAAAGCATCGCTTTGCGCCTCCG
>DASUXS010000014.1:0-4381 GCA_036377855.1 Moraxellaceae bacterium | reverse complement strand
CTTATCCTTCGACCAGTACGGCCACAAAGTGTGACTCCAAGACTGTGGTTTGCGTTGATGGCAGGTTCATTGACGGCGCCGTTTCGAATCTTGATTACGAGTGTGGACAGCTTAAAGGGGTAACAGATCCGGCGGGTACGTTTACCTGTCCTGCCGGTAGCCTGGTTACTTTCTCCCTGAAAAATCCGAGTGCCACCTCGTCGGATGCCAAGAAGGTCATTCTTGGCAGCGTGACGGTTATCAAGCCTGCCTCGCTTGGAACGGCAACGCCCACGTACTTTTATGTGACCCCTTCGTTGCTTGGCGGCAGTGGCGTGGCTGTAAATAATATCGTGCGCTTCCTGCAGGCTGTGAATTCACAGACCCTGATTACGGACATGCTGTCTCCGGCGCATATCGTCAGCATCGCCAATGATGACAAGCGCAAACTGGACCAGCTGTCTTCCACGGTAACTGCGGCTGATTTTTCCAGTCCCTCCTTTGATTCGAAAGTGGCTCCGTTTCTGGCGGCGCTTACCCCTGCGCGTACCATGATGGCGTCCACTGATCCCCGGATTCCTGCCATCATCAAGATGTCTCAATACAGTACGGTTGCGGGTATTTTCATTACCCCTGGCTTTCTGGTTGATACGACAAACTTCAACCCGAATACCGCATCAAGTGGTATTGGCATGTCCGGAAGCAGCTCGACGAAGAGCCTGATTGCTGCCCTATGGACAATGATAGATCGCAAGGGTCGTGTTGCTGGTGTTGGTGTTTATTCCTATGAGGATTTCAGCGTTGGCGCTGATCATGTGATCTCCAAAAATGCCAAGGCCATGGAGGTTGATGCGGTTCCCTTCGGGGCAGCAGGCATGATGGGGGGCGCCCCCGTATGGCCACTGAGCGGCAATATTCAGGGCATGACATATCGCCTTTTTGACGCTACCGAGGCGCCGGTTGCGGGCACCAAGATTGAAATGCAGCAGGGAACCCTGCGTGGCGACGCCATTGTTGGTTCGGACACCATCTACAAGAATCTGTATGGTGAGCCTTTGGTGGTTGGCGCCGTGAATCCCCTGGGACGTTGGCAGCTGAGTACGCCGGTAAGTGCCAATGACATCCTGAAAGACAACACCACCCTGACCCTGACCCGCTCGGTTCCGGCTGCTCCGACGCTGGATCCGAATGCCTGGAAGAATATTGCTGCCTCGTTGCCCATGAGCATCGAGGTCACCTTTTTTAATAGTGATTTTTCAGCGTTGTGTGGTGGCACTGGGACCTCAGGCCCCGGCTGCCAGCTTGGATCGCCAGTGCATCTGACGGTTCTGAGTGACGGTAATGTGGTTTCTGATACCAATCACGACTGCAATGGCGGCATCAATCAGGAAACGCTTAATGATGGTGCTGTTACGGAAATGCCGGTTGGCTTTGTTCGTAACATTTTCCAGCGTACCGGGACGAATGAGATATACATGGGGCTTGCCGTGATGTTGCCCAAGAATGCGGTATACAGCGCTGATTTGCAGCAGATTCAGTTTGCGACAAACTTTGGCGGGGAAATTCTGCTGCGCGTGGATGCTAAAGGCGTTAACAGCAATTACCTGAAAGTCTATGACGGGAATTTTTCCGAAAGTGGTGCTGCCTGGGTTAGTGCACTTACCTTGCTGCGGGCCTCCGATTCCACCAAGACGCAAAGTGAGCGGGATGCTTTCAGAGTCAAGAGTTACGGCAGGATGAGTTCTGTTCCTGACCCAGCGTGTCCTTAAAAAAAAGCCGTCGCAAGACGGCATTTTTTTTGGGGAGGATGACTCAGCGCCGCTGATATAGAGGCGCTGGATTGCTGGCGCTGCCCTGGTACGGTGATTGGAAGGTTTGCAGGGCCTTCAGTGCATCCTGCGCATCCTTGTCGGCCTTGAGGACGAAGGCATCAAAACCCGAGCGCTGCTGGTAGAACAGTGTGTCCTTGAGTACATCGCCCACGGCGCGCAGCTCACCCTTGAAGCCCAGGCGGCCACGCAGGATGTAGGCGGTGGAGTAGCCGCGGCCGTCGGCGAAGGCGGGGAACTCGATGGCGACCAGCGCCAGCTTGTCCAGGTCATCGGCCAATGCTTCGGCAAATTCATCCGGTGCCAGCTGCACGCCTTTGGCATGGGGGTGAGCCAGCAGCACATCGCGGTGCTGCTTCCATACGGCCAGCTTCACCAGTACCGGGCCGGCCGGCAGGGCGGGCAGGCTGCCGTCTTCGTTGGCGGCGACGAAGCTGTAGCTGTCGTCGACGATGCTGCCGTCCTTAATGAGCTTCGGCATAGACACGCTCCTTGAAGATTTCGATGCCGATGCGGCGGTAAGTGGTCAGGAATTTTTCACCAGGCTGGCGATGGTCGAGATAGGTATTGATCACTTCCTCGATGACATCGGCCATGTCTTCGGCCGCGAAGGACGGGCCCAGGATGTCGCCTATGCTGGCGTCATGGCCGGCGGAGCCGCCCAGGGTCACCTGGTAGAACTCTTCGCCTTTCTTGTCGACACCCAGAATGCCGATATTGCCGACATGGTGATGGCCGCAGGCATTCATGCAACCGGAAATATTCAGGTCCAGCTCGCCGATGTTGTAGACCACGTCCAGGTCGTCGAAACGACGCTGTATGGCTTCGGCGATGGGAATGGACTTGGCATTGGCCAGCGAGCAGAAATCGCCGCCGGGGCAGGCGATGATATTGGTGAGGAAACCGATATTGGCGGTGTCGAAGCCCAGCTCGCGCAGCTCGCCCCAGAGGGCGAACAGGTCTTTCTGGCGCACATCCGACAGCACGATGTTCTGTTCGTGCGTGGTGCGCAGCTCGCCGAAGCTGTAGTGGTCGGCGAGATCGGCAATGGCTTCCATCTGGCTGTCGGTGACATCGCCCGGGGCAATGCCGGTGCGCTTCAGCGACAGCGTGACGATGCGGTAGCCCGGCTTTTTATGCGCCGTGGTATTGCGCTGCAGCCAGTTGGCGAAGGCGGCGTTTTCCTGGCGCGGCTGCGTCAGCTCGGCCGGTTCGTCAGCCAGTGCCTCGTAGGCCGGATCAATGAAGAAGGCGCGCAGGCGGGCGAATTCGGCTTCCGGCACGGTCAGCGGACCGCCCTTGGAGTGTGCCCATTCTTCTTCCACCTTGGCGGCGAACACCGCCGGCGTCAGCGCCTTCACCAGGATCTTTATACGCGCCTTGTATTTGTTGTCGCGACGACCATTCAGGTTGTACACGCGCAGCACGGCTTCCAGATAAGAGATCAGGTGCTCGCGCGGCAGGAAGTCCTTGATGACACTGCCGACCATGGGCGTACGGCCCAGGCCGCCGCCTACGAGAATGCGATAGCCGATTTCGCCGGCCTCGTTCTTCACGATATAGACGCCGATGTCGTGCACGGCGGTGGCGGCGCGATCCACATCCGGCAGCGCGTTCACGGCGATCTTGAACTTGCGCGGCAGGAAGGCGAATTCCGGGTGGAAGGTGGACCACTGGCGTATCAGCTCGCAGGTGGGGCGGGGGTCTTCAACTTCTCCCGCGACCACGCCGGCGAACTGGTCGGTGGTGGTGTTGCGTATGCAGTTGCCGGAGGTCTGGATGGCATGCATTTCCACCGAGGCCAGGTCGGCCAGGATGTCCGGCACGTCCTTGAGTTCGGGCCAGTTGTACTGGAAGTTCTGGCGCGTGGAGACGTGGGCATAGCCGCGGTCATACTGGCGCGAGATCTGCGCCAGCATGCGCAGCTGGCGGCTGTTCAGCATGCCGTAGGGCACGGCCACGCGCAGCATGGGCGCGAAGCGCTGGACATAGAGACCGTTCTGCAGGCGGAAGGGACGGAATTCGTCCTCCGTCAGCTGGCCAGCCAGATAGCGGTTGGTCTGGTCACGGAACTGGGCCACGCGCTCATCGACTATGCGCTGGTCATAGGCATCGTATCGGTACATGGAAATCCTTGATCCTGGCGGCATGCTTGGATAATGGCCGCGAAGGATAACAACCTGTATTGATTAGCCAAAATGCTTTTTTCGAATGGCTTTATTCAGGTCTTCTTATAAGGAGCCGGGGGCGGCGAGGGTGGCCGGGAAAGGGTGCCAGAAGCCTCTACCGGCCTCGGCCTAGGGCTATTGAATGCTGGCATTTTGTCAGTTTCTTCAAGCAGATATCTGCATTTGTCCTACAAATGACAAAATGCTGGCGATGCCCCGGGGCTGTTGCTAGCATGGCCGCCGTAGTCTCCTCCAGTCCAAGGAATATGGTCTGCCCATGAGTTTCCGCGCCTCCGAAAGCCTTTCCGAACAGATAGCGCAGCATCTGGCCCAGCAGATCGTGGTCGGTGACCTGGTCGAGGGGGAGCGTATCCAGGAGCTGCGTATCGCCAAGGAGCTGAATGT
>DASUXS010000013.1:0-2018 GCA_036377855.1 Moraxellaceae bacterium | reverse complement strand
GCCGACTTCAGCAGCGCATCCAGCACCGGCTGCGCCACGGCGGCATCGGTGGCGACATAGCCCAGCATGGTGGCCATATTGGGACGGATCATGCCGGCGCCCTTGGAAATACCGGTGACAGTGATGGTGACGCCGTCATGTTCGAATTTTTCACTGGCGCCTTTGGGACGCGTATCCGTGGTCATGATGCCGCTGGCGGCATCGGCCCAGGCATTTTCATCCAGCCTGGCCAGGGCCGCGGGCAGCGCGGCAGACAGGCGATCCACCGGCAGGTGCTCGCCGATCACGCCGGTGGAGAACGGCAGGATCTGCTGTGCCGTCACGCCGGTCAGCTGCGCCAGCGCGGCACAGGAGGCATGGGCATTGTCCAGGCCCACAGTCCCGGTACCGGCATTGGCATTGCCGGTATTGATGACGAGATAGCGCGGCGTGGTGGCCGCCAGATGCTCGCGGCAGACCAGCACCGGCGCGGCGCAATAGCTGTTCTGGGTGAAGACGGCGCTGACCGTGGCACCGGGGGCAATTTCGAAGACGGTGAGATCGCGTCGGTTCTTGTAGCGGATGGCTGCTTCGGTGATGCCGATACGCACCCCCTTCACCGGATTCATCACAGGCAGGTCGAGATTGCCTACGGCCATGGCAGCACTCCTTCAAGTAAAACGTAAACGGGCAAATAAAACGTAAGCGGGGAAAACGCGCTCAGCAAAAAGGAGAGGTCACCCTCTCCTTTTTTCACCACACACTTTAGATCACGCCAGCTGGCCGTGACAGTGCTTGTACTTCTTGCCCGAACCGCAGGGGCAGGGATCATTGCGGCCGACCTTGGCGCCTTCGCGCACAAAGGGCTCGGGCGCGGCCAGGGGCTGCTCGCCCTTGGCGATGGCGGCCAGCTCGGCCTGCTCTTCGGCAATCACGGCATCGGCGTCGGCATGCTGGTACTGCAGGGCCATGGATTCCGCCTCGGCCAGGCGCTGCGCCTCTATGGCCTCGACTTCTTCCTGCGACTGCACCTGCACACGCGCCAGCGTCTGCACCAGTTCCAGCTTCACCGCACCCAGCAGCTGCTCGAAGAGCTGGAAGGCTTCGCGTTTGTATTCCTGCTCCGGATTCTTCTGTGCATAGCCGCGCAGGTGTATGCCCTGGCGCAGGTAATCCATGGAGGCCAGGTGTTCCTTCCAGTGCCGGTCCAGGATCTGCAGCATGAGCTGCTTTTCCAGCTGGTCGGCCACTTCGGCACCTATCTGCTCGCGCTTGGCCTTGTAGTTGGCCAGCACCGCCGCGGAGATGCGCTCGCGCAGGCCTTCTTCGCCCAGGCTTTCATCGCTGTCCAGCCACTGGCGGATGGTGAGGGTGGCGCCGAAATCCATGGCCAGGGCTTTTTCCAGGCCGTCGATTTCCCACTGCTCTTCCATGCTCTGCGGCGGAACGAATTCGCTGATGACAGTGTTGAGCACGTCGTCGTGTATGCGCTCGACATTCTCGGCAATGCTGGCGGATTCCAGGATGGCATCGCGCTGCGAATAGATGGCGCGGCGCTGGTCGTTGGCCACGTCGTCATACTTGAGCAGGTTCTTGCGGATGTCGAAGTTGCGGGCCTCCACCTTGCGCTGCGCATTCTCGATGGAGCGCGTCACCCAGCGGTGCTCGATGGCCTCGCCCTTCTGCATGCCCAGGGAACGCATCATGTTCTTGACACGGTCGCTGGCGAAGATGCGCATGAGATCGTCTTCCAGCGACAGGTAGAAACGGGTCACGCCCGGGTCGCCCTGGCGGCCGGAACGGCCACGCAGCTGGTTGTCGATACGACGCGATTCGTGGCGCTCGGAACCGACGATATGCAGGCCGCCGGCAGCCAGCACCAGCTCGTGGTTCTTCTGCCACTCCGCCTTGAGGGCGGCTTCCTGTTCCGGCGTCGGGCTGTCGATCTTGGCCAGTTCCGATTTCCAGTTGCCGCCGAGCAGGATGTCGGTACCACGGCCGGCCATATTGGTGGCGATGGTGACGGCGCCGGGACGACC
>DASUXS010000012.1:0-3975 GCA_036377855.1 Moraxellaceae bacterium | reverse complement strand
ATCATGTCGTTCGAGGACAGCAAGGTACTGTTCCGCTCGGACACCCATGCCCCGCTCTCTGTGGTCAGCGCCCGTTACAAAGTCGTTCAGCCCAAGGAGATTCTGGAGTTCTACCGGGATCTCACCGAGGTCTCCGGCTATGAGCTGGAGACCGCTGGCGTACTCAAGGGCGGCCGCAAGTTCTGGGCACTGGCTCGCACGGGCCAGACCGGCGCCCTCAAGGGCAAGGACGTCAGCCACGGCTATGTGCTGCTGGCGACAGGGTGTGACGGTACGCTCGCCACCACGGCGCAGTTCACCAACATCCGGGTGGTCTGCAACAACACTCTGGCCATTGCCCTGAACGGCCAGGCCAATGCCGTGAAGGTGCCGCACAGCACAAGCTTTGATGCGCAGGCGGTGAAGCGCCAGCTCGGTATTACGGTCTCGGCCTGGGATGACTTCATGTACCGCATGAAGGCGCTCAGCGACCGGAAGATAAAGCATGCCGAAGTGCAGAGCTACTTCCTGAAGGTCTTTACCGACTTTACGCCGAAGGGACCGGGCGTCACCAACGAAAGCGCCATGGCCAAGGCCCTGTCGCTGTACGAAGGACGCGGCCGCGGTGCGGAGCTGGCCTCGGCCAAGGGCACGGCCTATGGCCTGCTGAATGCGGTGACGGAGTTCGTGGATCACGAGCGCCGGGCTCGCAATGTGGACTACCGGCTGGACTCAGCTTGGTTCGGCCAAGGGGCTGCCCTCAAGCAGAAGGCGCTGGACCAGGCCCTGCTGCTGGTATGAGGAGATCGTATGCCCCTGACCGACGAGGATTCCGACGTCGCCGTGCTGCGGCGTAACCTGTCCGCGCTGCTGCAGGCGCTGCGCACCCTGCCCGTTTCCCTGGTGCAGGTGCGCTATGAAGGCGGCCGCGGGCGATGCCGTCTTTGTGAGGTGTCGCTCCTGCCCAGCCACTCCGGCCTCATGCTGGCAACACCGGTGGCCTGGCAGCGGCGCCCTGCCGATGCGGGCGGCGGCCAGGCCTCGACGGTTGAGGAGCGGGTCAACGTGGAGGAAGGCCTGAAGCGCTTCACCCTGCACTGGACCAGCCTGCAGCACGGACACTGGCAGCGTGGGGATGGCGGGCAGGGCGTCATGCGCCTGCAGGTCGCCAGTGGCGTCGCCACACTGGACCACGACGCCCTCCACATCGAGCAGTTCCACGCCACGCTGAGGGAGTGAGCTCGGCCCGTCAGCGGCTCCCCTCCCCTAACGCCCCCACCGCATAGAGCCCGCCCCATGGCGGGCTTTGCCTTTTCAGGAGAACACCATGATGTCTACCGCACCGAAAGCACCGCCCGGTATCCCGCTGCCCAGAGAAGTGGCGGCCATCTGGGGGGCGTTTCTGTATGGGGGCCTGCTGGCCCATGTCCCCGACCATCAGCGCATCCGGGCCATCCTCGATGCTTGGGGCCAGGGCTGCATCGAGCTGGTGATTGCCACCACCCTGCATCTGCCGGAAGTCTGGGAGCAGATCTCGCGCAAATGGGAGGCCGAGGACGCCGACTTTCCCGGCGTGTTCGAGTACGAGGTGATCTCGCCCTTGGGCGAGTACTTTGCCGAGTACCTGCTGACCCATGACGGCCGGCTGCCACCCAAGGAGAGCGTCGCTGCCGAGATCACCCGGCTGATCGACGCCTTCTTTGCCGAGAAGCCACTGGCCGTCGTTCCCATGAGCAGGGCGAGCTGATCGCCTACCCCTTTCAACTAACCCCACCCGGTATAAGCGCCCGGCAGGTCTTCCTGCCGGGCGTTTTGCTTTTGATCTCAGGAGAAATCCCATGGGTGTATCCCCCGCTCCCTCTCGCCAGCCCCTCCGGCTCGTGTCCACCAAGGGCATGGACCGCGAGGCCTGGCTGCAGGTTCGCAAAAACGGCATTGGCAGCAGCGATGCCGCCGCCGCGGTCGGCCTCAATCCCTATCAGTCCATGCTGGAGCTCTGGCTCATCAAGACCGGGCGGGATGCGGAGTTGCCGCAAATCGACCCGACCGATGACAGCCACCCCACCTACTGGGGCACGCTACTGGAGCCATTCGTGGCCGAGTACTACACGCGCCACACCGGTCGCCGGGTCCGTCGCGTCAACGCCGTGCTGCAGCATCCGGAGCATGCCTGGATGCTGGCCAATATCGACCGCGAGGTGGTCGGCGCTCCCGATGTGCAGATTCTGGAATGCAAGACCTCCGGTGGCTTCGGGATCCGGCTCTGGCAGGACGGCGTACCGGAGTACGTCCAGGTGCAGGTCCAACACCAGCTGGCCGTGACTGGGCGGCAGGCGGCGGATGTGTGCGTGGTACTGGGCGGACAGGAAGCCCACATCCACCGCATCAAGCGGGACGACGAACTGATTGCCCATCTCATCGCGCTGGAGCAGCGCTTCTGGCACTTCGTGGAAACCGATACGCCGCCTCCGGTGGATGGCAGCGAGTCGTCCGCCCGTGCCCTGCAAGCACTGTATCCGCGAGATGGGGGCTCGGTCCTGGACTGCACGGCGGACCTGTCACTCAACGGTGACTTTGATGAGCTGCTGGAGTTACGCGAGCGGCTAACGGTACTGGAGGCTCAGGAAACCACATTGAAACACCGCATCCAGGCGCACATGGGCGACGCCAGCCGGGCGCAGTTTGCCCGCGGTGAGGTCACCTGGAAACGCAGCCAGGATACGCAAGTGCTGGATACCCGGCGCCTGCTGCAGGACCCCCCCGCGCTGCTCAATCAGTACGGCACCACCCGGGCCGGCTCCCGGCGCTTCCTCGTGCGGGCCTGAGCCCGCGCCCCCTAGCTCTTTCCCCCTTTTATCCCCTTGATCGGCCCTCCCTTGGGAGTGGCCGGTCTCTTTTTCTCCTTGGAGAGTTCCATGATCAAAGGCCTCGCCCTCACTCCCCCCATCCTGGGGCGCATCAGCATTGGCAAGGTCGTCGAGAAGCACGGCAAGCGCCTGCCCGTGAAAGATGACCAGTTCACCCTGACCACCCAGGTCCAGACCCCGGAGGGCTGGCTCCTGCACCCGCTGGACGAGCAGCTGCGAAAGGAGGCCCCTAACGGCAAGCTACGCAGCATCCCGGTGCGGATGCTGTTCAACGATCCCGACCTCAACCTGCGCGCCGAATACTCGCTCTTCGACCGCACCAGCGGGCGCCCGCTGTGCGTGGGTAACGGCGAAGTCTGTCGGCGTGTCTCCGCCTCCGGCATGCAATCCCTGCCCTGCCCGTCGCCAGAGGGTTGTGAACTGGCCCGGGGCGGCGCCTGCAAACCCTACGGTCGGCTGAATGTCCATGTCGGTGACGACGATGAACTCGGCACGTTCATCTTTCGCACCACCGGCTTCAACAGCATCCGCACCCTGGCCGCCCGGCTGCGCTACCTCCAGGCCGTATCGGGCGGCCGACTGTCCTGCCTTGCACTGGAGCTTAAGCTACGAGGCAAGAGCACCACGCAAAGCCACCGTACGCCGATCTACTACGTGGATTTGTGTATCCGGGAAGGGATGCCACTAGCGGCGGCGATTGCCGAGGCGCAGGAACTCCATGAGCAACGCCAAACTGCAGGCTTTAACCAAGACGCCCTGGATGAAGCAGCACGGTTAGGCTTCGGCAACGGTAACTTCGAGGAGGGCGAGGAAGAGCTCCCCGAAATTCTGGAAGAATTTTTCCCAGACTCGGCTTGTAGTACGGAAATTGGGGCCTCTGCCACTGCGCGAATTCCATTGGAAAAGCTCAACATTAAGGAAAGGTTGGCGCAACGCGTCACATCAACCGGTGCCGCGTAAGCGGCACCCAAGGCCCGTTCTACGGGTCTTTTTTTGCGCCGCGGACGAGGCCTTCCTTAGTTCACATTCCAATGCATCCTGTACATGCCTGAGGTGCAAAAATTATATTAAGCCGGGGCAATATCAAGATCGGCTTCGTCCAGTATGTCGCCGGTCGCAAAGAGGCCAG
>DASUXS010000011.1:0-5270 GCA_036377855.1 Moraxellaceae bacterium | reverse complement strand
GACCGCGTCCTGGAAGGCAAGAACAACTCCTCCATGGATGGCCTGGACGAGGACCTGGAAGACATCGACATCAGCGGCGGCGATGAAGCCCCCGTGGGCGACGACGGCTCCACCGGCAATGCCGAGGACGATGCCCCCATCGTCCGCTACATCAACAAGATCCTGCTGGACGCCATCAAGGGCGGTGCTTCCGACTTGCACTTCGAGCCCTATGAAAAGGCCTACCGCATCCGTTTCCGTGTCGACGGCGTGCTGCGCGAAGTCGCCAAGCCGCCGGTGGCCATGGCCGGCAAGATGGCGGCCCGTCTCAAGGTGATGTCGCAGATGGACATCTCCGAGCGCCGCATCCCGCAGGACGGACGCATCAAGCTCAAGCTGTCCAAGACCCGCGCCATCGACTTCCGCGTGAACTCCCTGCCGACCCTGTTCGGCGAAAAGATCTGCTTGCGTATCCTCGACCCCTCCAGCGCCATGCTGGGCATCGATGCGCTGGGCTATGAGCCCGGGCAGAAAGCCCTCTTCCTGGAAGCCCTGGAAAAGCCGCAAGGCATGCTGCTCATCACCGGCCCCACCGGCTCCGGCAAAACCGTGTCGCTCTACACCGGCCTCAACATCCTCAACACCGAAGAGACCAATATCTCCACGGCCGAGGACCCGGTGGAAATCAACCTGGAAGGCATCAACCAGGTCAACGTGAACACCAAGGTCGGCCTGACCTTCGCGGCGGCCCTCAAGGCCTTCCTGCGTCAGGACCCGGACGTCATCATGGTGGGTGAAATCCGAGACCTGGACACCGCCGAAATCGCCATCAAGGCCGCCCAGACCGGCCATATGGTGCTGTCCACCCTGCACACCAACTCCGCGCCGGAAACGCTAACCCGTTTGCGGAATATGGGCGTGCCATCCTTCAATATCGCCACATCGGTGAACCTGGTGATCGCCCAGCGCCTGGCCCGCCGCCTCTGCGGCAGCTGCAAGCGTCCGGTGGACATCCCGAAACAGAGTTTGCTAGAAATGGGCTTTACCGAGGCCGACCTGGCCTCCGGCTTCACCATTTATGAACCGGTGGGCTGCGACCAGTGCCGCGACGGCTACAAGGGCCGACTCGGGGTGTACGAGGTCATGAAAGTCACCCCGGCCATCGCCCGCATCATCATGGAGGACGGCAACTCCATCGTGATCGCCGACCAGGCCCGCAAGGAGGGCTTTCCCGACCTGCGTCGCTCCGGCCTGGTCAAGGTCATGGCCGGGCTGTCCAGCCTCCAGGAAATCAATCGTGTCACCGGCGCGGAATGACCGGCCTTGCAGGAAACCAACCGTGTCACCGGCAGTGACTCATCCCTGACGATTATTAAAGAAGAACAAATATGGCGGCCAAAGCAGAACAGATACTGACCTTCTCCTACGAAGGCACTGACCGTCGCGGCCAGAAGGTCAAGGGCGAGATCAGCGGCAAGAACATGGCGCTGGCCAAGGCGCAGCTGCGCAAGCAGGGCATCAATGCGCAGAAGGTCTACAAGAAGCGCGCCGACCTGCTGGCCGGCCTGAGCAAGAAGAAAGTCACGGCCATGGACGTGGCCATCTTCACGCGCCAGCTCGCCACCATGATGAAGGCAGGCGTGCCGCTGGTGCAGTCTTTTGAAATCGTGGCCGACGGCCTCGACAATCCCACCATGAAAGAAGTGGTGATGGGCATCAAGGCCGAAGTCGAAGGCGGTAACAGCCTGGCCAATGCCCTGCGGAAATACCCCGAACATTTTGACGATCTTTTCTGCAGCCTGGTGAACTCCGGTGAACAGTCCGGTGCCCTGGAAACCATGCTGGACCGCGTCGCGGTCTACAAGGAAAAGAGCGAAGCCCTCAAGATGAAAATCAAGAAGGCCATGAAATACCCCATCACCGTGGTGTGCGTGGCCATCATCGTGTCCGTGATCCTGCTGCTCAAGGTGGTGCCGGTCTTCCAGGACCTCTTCGCCGGTTTCGGCGCCGAGCTGCCCGCCTTCACCCAGATGGTGATCAATCTTTCCAAATGGATGCAGGCGTGGTGGTTTGTCTTCCTGGTCGGCGTCATCGGCTTCGTGGTTGCCTTCACCGAAGCCAAGAAACGCAGCGTGGCCTTTGCCAACTGGCTGGACCGCCTCGTCCTCAAGCTGCCCATCGTCGGTGACCTTGCCTACAAATCCACGGTTGCCCGCTATTGCCGCACCCTGGCCACCACTTTCGCCGCCGGCGTGCCCCTGATCGACGCCCTGGTAGCCTGCGCCGGCGCTGCCGGCAACGTGGTCTATCGCGATGCCATCCTGAAAATCCGCGACGACGTGGCCACCGGCCAGCAGCTGGGATTCGCCATGCGCCAGACCGGCATCTTCCCCTCCATGGCCCTGCAGATGGTGTCCATCGGGGAAGAGTCCGGCGCCCTCGACGCCATGCTGGACAAGGTGGCCAACTATTTCGAAGCGGAAGTGGACAATGCCGTCGACGGCCTCACCTCCATGATGGAGCCGCTGATCATGGCCGTGCTGGGTGTGCTGGTCGGCGGCCTCATCATCGCCATGTACCTCCCCATCTTCCAGCTGGGTTCCGTCGTCTAACCGGGTATTCGAACTGATGCTGGACCTGCTGCAAAACAGCCCCCTCATTGCAGGGGGCTATGTTTTTCTGATCGGCCTCTGTGTCGGCAGCTTCCTCAACGTGGTGATCTACCGGCTGCCGGTGATGATGCAGCGGGAATGGGAAGCCCAGGCCGCCGAGCTGCGCCACGAAACCCTGCCGGCGCAGCCGCGCTTCAACCTCATCGTGCCGCGTTCCCGCTGCCCGCATTGCGGCCACGCCATTTCCGCCGCTGAAAATGTTCCGCTGTTCAGCTGGCTGGCCCTGCGCGGCAAATGCCGTGGCTGCCAGGCCCCCATCAGTCCGCGCTATCCCCTGGTGGAGCTGGCCACCGCCCTGCTTTCCCTGCTGGTGTTCCTGGTGCTGGGGCCCACGCTGCCCATGCTGGCGGCCCTGGGCCTGACCTGGGCCCTGGTCGCCCTGGCCATGATCGACTTCGATACCCAGCTGCTGCCCGACGACATCACCCTGCCCCTGCTCTGGGCCGGCCTGCTGGCCAATCTCTTCGGGCTGTTCACCTCGCTGGCCGCGGCCGTGATCGGCGCCATCGCGGGTTATCTCATCCTGTGGACGGTGTACTGGCTGTTCAAGCTTGCCACCGGCAAGGAAGGCATGGGCTATGGCGATTTCAAGCTGCTGGCGGCGCTGGGCGCCTGGCTGGGCTGGAGCAGCCTGCCGGTGATCCTGCTGCTGTCCTCGGTGGTGGGCGTGATCGTGGGTGCCGGCTATTACCTGGTGCGGCGTGAAAGCGCGCCCTTTGCCTTCGGCCCCTATATCGCCATCGCCGGCTTTGTCGCCCTGCTCTGGGGCCAGCCGCTGCTGCACTGGTACCTGAAGATATGAGCAAGCTGGTCATCGGCCTTACCGGCGGCATAGGCAGTGGCAAATCCATGGCCACGGACTATCTGCAGCAGCGCGGCATCACCATCGTCGATGCCGACCTGGCCGCGCGCGTGATCGTGGAGCCGGGGGAGCCGGCACTGCAGGACATCGTGCAAGCCTTCGGCGCCAACATCCTCAACACCGACGGCACGCTCAACCGTGCCGCCCTGCGCCAGATCGTGTTTGCCGATCCCGCCCAGCGCAAGCGCCTGGAAAGCATCACGCATCCGCGCATCGCCCAGGAAATCCTGCGCCAGCTCGCTGTCAGCACCTCACCCTATGTGGTGCTGGTGTCACCGCTGCTGTTTGAAAGCGGCCAGCACCGTTTCGCGCAGCGCACCTTGCTCATCGATGCGCCGGAGGCCCAGCAGAAACTGCGCGCCGCGGCGCGTGACCGTGTCAGCGAGGAACAGATCGCGGCCATCATGCAGGCGCAGATGAGTCGTGAGGAAAGGCGCGAACGCGCGGATGACGTGCTGCTGAACGATGGTGAACCCGGCCATCTGCATGCCGCCCTGGAGCGACTGCACCAGCGTTACCTGGAGATGGCTCGTGGCCAGGCCTGAGGTTCCCGTGGTGAATTGCCCGCACTGCGGCAAAGCGGTGCGCTGGCAGGACAGTGAAAAGTTCCGCCCCTTCTGCAGCGAGCGCTGCAAGCTCATCGACCTGGGTGCCTGGGCTGATGAATCCCACCGCATTCCCGGTGATACCCAGCCCCTGCCTGAAAGCGACGAAGACTAGCGTTTAAAGTCCGCGGATTCCCGCCACACCCTGGCCGCCATGCTGCCAGGCAAGCTCCACATCAGCGGCCTTCATGCCGCCCAGTGCAAATACCGGCACGCAGGCTTTTTCAGACAGCGCGGAAAATCCTTCCCAGCCCAGTGTCGTCGCCCCCGGATGCGACAGCGTGGCCTGCACCGGCGAGAGGGTCACGAAATCCACGCCCAAGGCTTCGGCCTGGGCCAGCTCCTGCGCATTGTGCACGGAGGCGGCCAGCCATTGTGCGGAGGGCAAGGGTCGCTGCGCATATGCCTTGAGTGCATTTGCAGGCAGGTGCAGGCCGCCAGCCGGCACGTCATCCAGCAGATCCGCATCGCCATGCAGCAGCAACGTGATGTCACTCTCACGACAGCGCGCCAGGAAACGCCGGGCAAAATCCACATAGCGCTGGCGCGGCCATGCCGGCAGTCGCAGGAGCAACAGCGAGGCATTTTTTGCGCTGACTTCATCCAGCCATGACAGCAGACCGGTCTCGTCACGATCTTCGGGGCTGATGTGGTATTGCGCCGGCAAACGCGCAGCCGCCAGGATGGGCAGGTTGGCTGCAGGAAAGGTGTATTCCGCGAGCTCACCGGGCTTCACCCAGCGCACCGGCTGGCCTTCACGCCCATGCGGCTCACCCGTGAAGGCATTCACCTCCCAGACATCGAGACAGACGGATTTATCCGGATAGTCATGCGTGATGCGTATCAGCGGCCGTGAGGCCGTGACCTGCATGCCCAGCTCTTCGTCCAGTTCGCGGCACAGGGCGTCCTGCACCGGCTCGCCGTCCTCGACCTTGCCGCCGGGGAATTCCCAGAGTCCACCTTGATGTTTGTCCAGCGGGCGCTGCGCGATCAGGATATGGCCATCGCGGCGTATCACGGCGGCTGCCACCAGGATTCGTTTCATTGCGTTGCCTTCGCCATGGCTGCCCATAAAAAGGGATTCAATACCGACTCTCTACTACGTCATTCCCGCGCAGGCGGGAATCTCCTGAATTCTGGCAGGGCTTTTTT
>DASUXS010000010.1:0-4343 GCA_036377855.1 Moraxellaceae bacterium | reverse complement strand
GTCCTCGATCAGCGTGCAGACCCAGTAGGCCTGGCGACCGTCCTGGCATTGCGCGCGTATGCGTTCGACGATGTCGCGGCGACGTTCATTGGGAATCACCAGCGTCTGTATGGGACTGCGGCCCGGCGGCAACTCGTCTATCACCGAGGTGTCGAGATCCCCGTAGGCGCTCATGGCCAGGGTGCGCGGAATGGGCGTGGCCGTCATGATGAGCTGGTGTGGCATCAGGCCGGCAAGCTCGCCCTTCTTTTTCAGGGCCAGGCGCTGGTGCACGCCGAAGCGGTGCTGCTCGTCGATGATGACCAGGGCGAGGCGGCGGAAGACCACGTCCTCCTGGAACAGCGCATGCGTGCCGATGACGATGCCGGCCTGGTCTTCCTGCAGCATGGCATGCGTTTCTCGCCTGGCCTTGCTGCCCTGGCGCCCCAGCAGGCTGCTGACGGGAATGGCCAATGGCGCGAACCAGCGTGAAAAATTCAGCGCATGCTGTTCGGCCAGGATTTCCGTGGGCGCCATCAGCGCGACCTGCATGCCGGCCTGCAAGGCGTGACAGGCCGCGAGGGCGGCCACCACGGTCTTGCCCGCGCCCACATCGCCCTGCACCAGGCGCAGCATGGGCTGGCCGCTGTGCACATCGCTGGCGATTTCGCGCAGCACGCGTTGCTGGGCGCCGGTAAGCGGAAAGGGCAGGCGGGCGAGGAATTGCTTGGCCAGCGCCGGTTTTGCCGGCAGGGCCGGACCGCGCTGCTGGCGCACTTCCTCGCGGCGTTTCTGCAGGCTGAGCTGGTAGGCCAGCAATTCTTCAAAAGCCAGGCGCTGCTGCGCGGGATGGCGGCCTTCCAGCAAAAGACGGCGATCGGCATCGCGCGGCGGTGCGTGCACATAGCGCAGCGCATCCGTGAGGCTCCAGCCATGGTTTTCGCTGGCGGGCAGCCAGTCCGGCAGATTCGTGGCGGTCATCTGCGCCAGGGCCAGCGTCACCAGCTGGCGCATGCGCGGCTGCGTCAGCCCTTCGGTAATGGGATAGATCGGCGTCAGCGTATCCGGCGGGGGTGGCAGGGGGCCGCTGGCCACCTGGTATTCCGGGTGGTACATCTCTATGCCGGTGGCGCCGCTGCGGGCCTCGCCAAAAATGCGCAGGCGCGTGCCGCGCGGCAGTTTTTCCTTTTGCGTGGGACTGAAATGATAAAAGCGCAGCGTCAGCAGGCCGCTGCCGTCATGCACTTTCACCATCAGCGAACGGCGCCGGCCCAGCACCACGTCCGCCAGCTGCACATCCCCTTCCACCAGTGCACTGACGCCGGGACGCAGCGCACCTATGGGTGTGACATGGCTGCGGTCTTCATATTGGCGTGGCAAATGAAACAGCAGGTCCTGCACGTGGCGTATATCCAGGCGCAGCAATTTCTCGGCCAGGGCGGCGCCCACGCCGCGCAGCGAGGTCACCGGCTGTGTGGCCAGGCTCACAGGGGCGTGGTCCCCGGCAGCTGCAGGCCGCGCAGGGCGGCGAGCAGGGCCTTGATGGCCTGCGGCCGCGGAAAACGGCGACGCCAGGCCATGATGATGTCGCGCGACGGAGCCGGCGCCAGCAGCCGCGCCACCACATCGCCGCCCTCGGTGAGCGTGGGCACGGCGCTGGCCGGGATCAGCGTGAGGCCAAGGCCGGAGGCGACCATGTGACGCAGCGTCGCCAGCGAGCTGGAGGCGCCCAGCGTATTGCCGTTGTTGGCCAGGTGCGGACAGGTTTCCAGCACCTGGTCGCGGAAGCAGTGGCCTTCGCCCAGCAGCAGCAGGGCATCGCTCTGCAGTTCGCGGCTGGAGATGAGCTCGCGCGCCGTCCATTCATGGTCGGCCGGCAGCAGCAGCTGGAAGTCTTCGTGGTAGAGCGTTTCCACATGTGTTTCCGGTGCCTCGAAGGGCGCGGCCAGGATGATGACGTCGAGCTCGCCGCTGGCGAGCTTTTCCGTCAGCACATGCGTGTAGTTCTCTTCCAGGTAGAGCATGAGGCCGCTGCCGCCGGCTTTCAGCGCGCGCACCAGCGGCGGGAAGAGGTCGGGGGCCACGGTGAAGATGGCGCCCAGCTTGAGCGGATCGGCGAACTCATTGCGCGCGGCGCGTGCCGCCGTGTTCAGCACTTCCATTTCTTCCAGCACGCGATGCGCCTGGCGGATAATGGATTCGCCCGCGGGGGTGACCAGCACCTCGTGGCGGTGGCGCTCGAAGAGGGCGATGCCCAGCTCGTCTTCCACTTTTTTTACGGCGATGCTGAGCGTGGGCTGGGAAACATGGCAGCTGTCCGCAGCACGGCCGAAATGGCGTTCGCGGGCCAGGGCGATGAGGTAGCGCAGGTCGGTCAGGGTCATGGGCTGTCCGGAGCATAGGCTGATTGCGTCACGCTATCGGAATCAGGGAAATATGGCAAAAGTATTGATAGTGGGTTGTGGTGACGTGGGCAGCCGGCTGGCCCTGGAACTGGTGGCCGCCGGCCATGAGGTCCATGGCCTGCGCCGCGGTGGCGTGGACCTGCCGGGCGTGCACAGCCTGGCCGGCGATGTCACCCGCCCGGAAACCCTGCAGCTGCCGCCGGACCTGGATACGGTCTTCGTGCTGCTGGCGCCGGGCGAGTCCGGCGAGGCGGCCTACCGCCGCGTCTATGTCGAGGGCACCCGCCATGTGCTGGACGCCCTGGCCGGGCAGAAGCTGCGCCGCCTGTTCTGGGTGTCCTCCAGCAGTGTTTACGGCCAGGAGGATGGCAGCTGGGTGAACGAAGACTCCCCGGCCGAGCCGGACAGCCCCACCGCGCGCTGTCTGCTGGAGGCGGAGGCCCTGGTGCACGCTGGTGCCTGGCCGGCCACCGTGGTGCGTTTTGCCGGGATTTACGGCCCCGGCCGCGAGCGCCTGCTGCGCTGGGTGCGGGAGGGCCGGCCGGTGCAGGCCACGCCGCCGCTGTGGACCAACCGCATTCACGTGGACGATTGTGCCGGCCTGCTGGCTTTCCTGTTTGTGCGGGACCTCGCAGGCACGAATCTCGCTTCCCTCTATATTGGCTGTGACGATCTGCCGGTTTTGCAGCAGCAAGTGCTGGACTGGCTGGCCGATTGCCTGGCCCTGCCGCGTGTCGCCCTTGTCTCCCGCCCGGGAGCCGGCAGCAACAAGCGGCTGAGCAATAGGCGAATATTGGCGCTGGGCTACCCCTTGCGCTTTCCCGATTACCAAGCAGGGTATGCGGCTGTCATGGGACTGCCGTCTGAAATCCGCTAAGATTTCGCCTGACCATGAATGCGCTGTACCGCAACATGAGGTTGCGGATGGCATTGCAGGGGCTTTTGACGTGAAAAACCACTCTGTCCGGGACTTGTTCCTGGCCCTCCTCCTGGTGTCGGCAACCGGATCTGCCGTCGCGGGTGTCTTTGACAAAACCCAGGCCGACCAAGGCATTTCCGCTTTCAAGAGCGGCAACTACAACTACGCTCGTACCTGGCTCAGCACCGAAGCCGCCGCCAACGACCCGCGCGCCTGGTATTACCTGGGTCGCATGTACCAGGACGGCCTGGGCGGCTTTGCCGTCGACCTCAAGCGGGCGGAAAAGCTGTATCACCAGTCGGCCGAGCAGCATGTGCCCGAAGCCATGCTGGCCCTGGCCGATCTCTATTCCCGGGGTGGTGGCGTGCGCGCCAACGCCAGCCTGGCCCGTATCTGGCACGAGAAGGCCGCGAATGCAGGCAATGTCGAAGGCATGCTGCTGATAGGCCGCGACCTTGCTGGCGCCACCGGCCTGCCGCCGGACTACAACCGTGCCCGTATCTGGCTGGAACAGGCCTCTGCGGCGGGCAATGCCGAAGCCATGCGCTCGCTGGGCGACCTCTACCGCAATGGCCAGGGTGTGGAAACCAGCATGGTGGAGGCGCTGATGTGGTACCGCCTCGCCGTGCGTGCCGGCAGTGCCGATGCCAAGAGCAGCGATGCCTTGCTGACGCGCATCCTGCCTGCCGACAAGCAGGCTGATGCCGAGCGTCGTGCGCTGGAGTGGGAGCAGCTGACCGGCCGCGCCCCGGCACCCAAGCAGGAGCAGGCCGCCGAGCCCGGCAAGAAGACCAGCGACACGCGTCCGGCCGCCAAGGGCGTGCCGGCCAGTGCCGGTTCCCTCAGCCAGAACTGATGCTGCAGTCTTGAAAAAAGACTGCCTGAATAAAAAGCCTCCCGATGCGGAGGCTTTTTTATTGGGTTTGCATACCCCGAGTTACTTCGTCATTCCCGCGCAGGCGGGAATCTCCAAAATATGCAGCGGGCTTCGAAAATAAGCCCTGCCTGGAATCACGAGATTCCCGCCTGCGCGGGAATGA
>DASUXS010000009.1:0-5217 GCA_036377855.1 Moraxellaceae bacterium | reverse complement strand
GGCGCATGGGCAGGCGCAGCGTCTGCTCCGCTGCCAGCGTGGCCAGCAACTCCGCCGGCAGGCCGCGCGTTTCCGGTCCGAAAAGAAAAGCGTCGTTTTCCTGTGCCGCCAGTTCGAAATAGGAGCGCGAGCCTTTGGTGGTGAAGGCAAACAGCCGCGCCGGCCGCACGCTGTCCAGGAAATCCTGCAGCGTGTCATGCACCTTCAGGTCGGCCCATTCGTGATAGTCCAGTCCCGCGCGTTTCAGCTTGCTGTCATCGAGGTCGAAACCCAGCGGCCGTATGAGATGCAGGCGGGCGCCGGTATTGGCGCAGAGGCGGATGATGTTGCCGGTGTTGCCGGGGATTTCCGGCTGGTAGAGGACGATATGCAGCATGGGGCGTGTCAACCGGGTCGGAGTGGCGGCGTTAATCCGGGTATGAAGGCCGACACCTTCACCCTTATCTGAACCGAGGAAAACTTAAATGAATGCCAAGCATACCGTTCTTGCCCTTTCCCTGCTGGCCCTGGTGGGCGTGGCCCAGGCCGGCGACCGCCATGAGCATGGCCGCGGCCATGGCAAGGGCCCGGGTGCCGGACAGCAGCCGCCGCGTGAAAGCTATACCGAAGAGTCCGTGCGCAAGACGGCCGACGGCAAGACCTTCAAACGCAAGACCGAGCAGAAAGTCACCGACAATGGCTTCAACCGCCGCACCACGCTGACCAACCCCGACGGCAAGACCGCCACCCGCGAAGTCAGCGGCAGCTATGACAAGGACAAGAAGACCTTCACGCGCAGCGAGAAGGGCACGGACTTCGACGGCAAGAGCTGGTCGCGCGAAGCCAGCGGTGAGCGCACGCAGGATGGCTACCGCCGTGACAGCGAGTGGAGCAACCGCCGTGGCGGCCACGGCCATCGCGAAGCCACCGTCAGCCGTGACGGCGACACCGTGACCAAGGATGTGAAGACCACCAAGGCCGACGGCTCCACCACGGAAAAGACCACTACCAGGCAGAAGCCCTGAACCACAGGGTCTGCCCCGGCGCTGATGCCGGGGCGGACCCGGGGAGATCCAAGAGATGGAAACCTGTTTTGCGATACTGATCCTGGCGGCTTCCCTGCTGCCCTTTGCCGGCCTGCTGGAAGCAGCTCCGCAGCCGGCCCCGGCCCGCAGGCCGCGGGCCCGGCACTGAGGCCAAGCGGCCCGTCAACCGATCTGGTCTTTGGGCGTTGACTCTGGCATGAAGGTCGCTAGGCCGGGATACCCGCTTCTTCTTTCAAGGACCTCGATATGACAAGCCGTTCTGCCGCTTTCCTGCTCACCGCCGCACTGCTCTCCCTGTCCGGCCCCCTGCTGGCCGGTCCTGAGCCCCTGGCGGCCCAGGGCAGTTTCACGGAAGACAGCACGCGCACCATGGCGGATGGCCGCGTCTTCAAGCGGCATGTGGAGCAAGCCGCCAGCGAGCAGGGCCTGGAGCGCCGCGAGACGCTGACGGCGCCGGACGGCAAGACCGCCAGCTATACGCTGAAGAACAGCTACGACCCGGCCAGCCAGCGCTGGACGCGCAGCGAGGCTGGCACCGGCTTCGATGGCAAGCAATGGTCGCGCAGCCAGACCGGCGAGCCCGAGCTGCCGGTGTTCGGCGATGCGCCCAAGCCGGCGCCTGCGGCTGAGGCCAGGGTTGAGCCCAAGCCCGCGGCCAAGCCGGCTGGCCCCAAACGCAGGGAAATCCGGTGAGCAAAAGCAGTGCTGCCGTGGCCAGGGTTGAGACGGCCAGAGGCCTTGCGTATGGTAGCGGACCCCGTGCCGCGGACCCTGCCATGAGCGAGACCCCGCCCCTGAATCTTGATGCCTTCCTGCGCTCGGTCGGTCGCCGCGCCCAGGTCATGGCCGAGATTTCCACGCGCGACCGCGAGGCCGCCCTGGATATCGTGCAGGACAGCATGCTGGGCCTGGCCACGCGCTACGCCGACCGGCCGCCGGCCGAGTGGGGGCCGCTGTTCCAGACCATTTTGCAGAGCCGCATCATGGACTGGCATCGCAGCCGCACTCGCAGAGGCAAATGGTTCACCTGGCTGCAGGCCCCGGCGGACGATCCCGATGCCGATCCCTGGGCCGATGTGCCCGAACAACAGAACTCGGACCCCTCGCTGCTGCTGGAGCGGGCCCGGGACATGGAAACCGTGCAGGCGGCCCTGGCCGACCTGCCGCTGCGCCAGCAGCAGGCCTTCATGCTGCGTGTCTGGGAAGGCCTGGACACGGCCGCCACCGCGGCCGCCATGGACTGCTCGGAGGGCAGTGTGAAAACGCATTTGTCGCGCGCCATGCACAGCCTGCGCGCCCGACTGGAGGTGAATGATGACTGAACTCGATCCCCGCGACCGCGAGCTGGCCCAGGCCCTGCGCCAGACGCTGGATGAAGCCGCCTCCCGGCCCGATCCCCTGCTGGATGCGGCACTGGCCGCCACGCGCGCCCGTGTCGCCGATCGCCACAAGCGCCACACCTCCTGGTGGGTGGCCGGTGGTTTTGCCGTGGCTGCCTGCCTGGCCGTGGTCGTGGTCATGCCTTTTGGCGCGCAGCCGGCCGGCCGCGTCAGCCCGCCGGTGGCCGTGGAAGCCGCGCCCATGCCGGATGCCGACCTGCAGCTGCTGGAAGACATGGACATGCTGGCCGCCATGAACGAGGGCCGTCATGAGGGTTGATGTGCGCGCACTGGTTTTTGCCAGCTGCCTGCTGGCCGCCCCGGCCTGGGCGGATGGCCGTTCTTTCGATTCGCTGGATCCGCAGACCCAGTCGGCATTGGCGCCCATGAAGGAGCGCTGGAACAGCCTGCCGCCGGAAAAACAGGACGAGATGCTGCAGCGTGCCCGCAAATGGCAGCAGCTCACGCCCGAGCAGAAAAACGAGCTGCGCGACCGTTACCAGCGCTTCCAGAAACTGCCGCCGGAGCAGCGCGAAGAGCTGCAGCAGCGTTACGAGCGTTTCCAGCGCATGCCGCCACAGGAGCGCGAGCAGCTGCGTGAGCGCTGGGAATCCCTGACGCCGCAGGAGCGCGAACAGCGCAAACAGAAATTCCGCGATGCCAGCCCGGAAGAGCGTCGCGAGATGCGTCGTGAATTCCGCCGTGAGGCCGGGGCTGATGCCCGTGGTGACCGGGATCGTGGCAGTGACCAGCGCGATGAAGGCAAGCGCGGCAAGGGTCACCATAAAAAAGACAAGGACAAAGACAAGGGCCGAGGTCCGAAGCAGTAATTAAAAAGGCGCCGATGGCGCCTTTTTCATGGGGTCTTGCGGCTGGACTATCTACGAAGCTCTGTCGCCCCGGCGAAAGCCGGGGCCCAGCGTCTTTGCTTTTAGCGGGGCCAGAATATTTGACGCTTTGGCTCTGGCTTAGGCTCCGTCATTCCCGCGTAGGCGGGAATCTCTGTGGCATGCAGCGGGCCGTTAGTAGGCTCTGCCCGAATTCGGGAGATTATTCGCTTCGCCCAGCCTTCGGCTGTTCAACGCCCTGCGGGCTTTTGTCCCGCCTTCGCGGGAATGACGAATGCTTTTTGGGGTAACTAGAGAGGCGCCCTTTATAAAAGCCGCTAAAGACGCTGGGCCCCGGCTTTCGCCGGGGCGACAGTTGGGTTATTGGCTGGAAGCAGCGGGAAATGACTTACTCATCTTCATCATCTTCGCCGCCCACTTCCATCTTCAATTCCTTGATCTTGCGCGTAAGCGTGTTACGCCCCCAGCCCAGCAGCTCGGCGGCATCACGACGCCGTCCCCCGGTGTGGTTGAGCGCGCAATTGATCATGATCTTTTCAAACGCCGGCATGGCGGTATCCAGCAAGGGCGTGCCGCCCATCATCAATTCCTTGCGCGCCCAGTCGGCCAGTGCCTGTTCCCAGCTCTGTGCCGGACGCTGCGCTTCCGGATCATTGGTCTGGCGCAGTTCCGGCGGCAGGTCGCTGACCAGGATCTCGCGGCCCGAGGCCATGACGGTGAGCCAGCGGCAGGTGTTCTCCAGCTGGCGCACATTGCCCGGCCAGGACAGCTGCTGCAGATAGGCCGCGGTTTCAGGGCGCAGCACCTTGTGTTCCACATTCAGTTCGCGGGCAGCGCGTATCAGGAAATGCGCGGCCAGCGTGGCGATGTCTTCACGGCGGTCACGCAAACGCGGGATATGCACACGTATGACATTGAGGCGGTGGAAAAGGTCTTCACGGAATTTGCCTTCGGCAACCAGGCGCTCCAGGTTCTGGTGCGTGGCGGCGATGATGCGCACATCCACCTTCACCGGCGTGTGGCCACCAACGCGATAGAACTCGCCGTCGGCCAGCACGCGCAGCAGGCGCGTCTGCGTTTCCAGTGGCATGTCGCCGATTTCATCCAGGAACAGCGTGCCGCCGTTGGCCTGTTCGAAACGACCCTGGCGCTGCGCGCTGGCACCGGTGAAGGCGCCTTTTTCATGGCCGAACAGCTCCGATTCCATCAGGTCCTTGGGAATGGCAGCCATGTTCAGGGCGATGAAGGGGCGGCTGGCGCGTGGCGAATGCCGGTGCAGCGCATGCGCCACCAGTTCCTTGCCGGTGCCGGACTCGCCATTGATGAGCACGGTGATATTGGAATTGGAAAGACGGCCAATGGCGCGGAAAACTTCCTGCATGGCCGGCGATTCACCAATGATTTCCGGCGTGGGCGCGGCATCCACCGGCGCGCTGGCATTTTTCAGCTGCTCATGGTGATGGGCCACGGCGCGCTTCACCAGCGCGATGGCATCGTCCACGTCGAAAGGCTTGGGCAGGTATTCAAAAGCGCCGCCCTGGTAGGACGACACCGCGGAATCCAGGTCCGAATGCGCCGTCATGATGATGACAGGCAGGTTGGGATATTCCAGACGGATTTTCGTCAGCAGCGAGAGGCCGTCGATGCCGGGCATGCGGATGTCGCTGATGATGGCGTCCGGCTGTTCCTTGCCGAGCTTGGCGAGCGCGGCATTGCCGTCTTCAAAGGCGGTGGCGGCCAGGCCTTCCTGCATCAGGGCTTTTTCCAGGACCCAGCGGATGGAGCGGTCGTCATCAATGATCCATACCTTATTTGCCGTCATGTTCCTGCTCCACGGGTAACAAAATACTGAAGGTGGTCTGGCCCGGGCGTGAGTCGCATTCGATCAGGCCCTGGTACTGGTGCACGATGTCCTGTGCAATCGAGAGGCCAAGTCCGGTGCCGTTGGCACGGCCGCTGACCATG
>DASUXS010000008.1:0-3133 GCA_036377855.1 Moraxellaceae bacterium | reverse complement strand
CTGCAGGTCTATCAGTCCCTGCTGCGCCAGCAGTGGTAGCAGGGGCGTGATGTCGCCTATCTCCGCATAGACGAGCTTGCTGTGCCGGAACAGCTCGCCCTTGCGCATGACCATGCGCACCAGCAGCGCCTGTGCTGTCCGGGGCAGGGCGCGGAAAGTGGTGATGAAGTCTTGTTCGCGCGTATCCAGCAGGTCCGCATGGCGCTGCCCCACCCAGTCCAGCACGCGGTGGAAATTCTCCAGGTAATAGAAAGGATCGGGCAGGGTGGCGGCCATACGGAGGTCTCAGGCCACGCTTTCCGGCAGCAGGGCCGAGGCTTCGGCCAGGCCCTTGGCGGCCTGCAGCAGTTCCAGCCCGCCCAGGGCCGGCAGGCGGGCCGTGGCCAGGGGGCTGAGCTGCACGCTGAAGCTGCCATCATCTTCGGTATGCCAGCTGCTCACCACGAAGGACACGGCCATGCCCACCGGGGTCGGGCTGCGCAGGCTGGCCTGCTGGAGTTCGGCGAGGAGGGTGGCGATACGCTGGCGGCTGGCGGGGTCTACCCCCTGGATGCGATGAACCTGCTTGCTGCTCATGGAAATCCCTCAAAATACTGTCCATGCGTATAGTATCCGGCGTCGGCGGGGAGCACAAACCGGAGATGACACAGGACCTCTGGCCCGCGGTGACTGTCCGGTGCCCCCGATACGCTGTGCAAATCGCGGGATGAGCTGCGTGTTTCGTCATGCGGTTCACTCGGGACGCATGGCATGATGCGTGAAGTGCTTCACGTTTTTGCTGTCTCCTTTCACCGGCAATGGCGCCGGCAACCTGGGGTTTCCTCCCTGATGATTTCCTACCCCGCAGTACTCGTGGTTGACGACCAGACCAGCAACCTGATCGCCATGGAGGCGGTATTCGACGGCGAGCCCGTTGAACTGGTGAAGGCGGCTTCCGGCCAGGAAGCCCTGAAACTGATGTTGCAGCGTGAATTCGCCCTGGTGCTGCTGGATGTGCAGATGCCGGGCCTGGACGGTTTCGAGGTGGCGGAAATCATGCGCAGTAATCCGCGCACCGAATCCGTTCCCATCATCTTCCTCACCGCCATCAGCAAAGAGCAGCGCTATATCTTCCGCGGCTACGAAACCGGTGCCGTGGACTATCTCTTCAAGCCCATAGAGCCGGACATCCTGCGCAGCAAGGTGCGCGTTTTCCTGGACCTGGACCGCAAGAGCCGCAGCCTGCGCGAAAGCCTGCGCCTGCTGCAGGAAGAGCGCGACCATAACCAGACCCTGCTGCGTTCCCTGTCCGAAGGCCTGCTGGGCGTGACGCAGAGCGGCAATATCTTCTATGCCAATCCCACCGCCGAGGAAATGCTGGGCCTGCCGCTGAAAGAGCTGATAGGCCGCCGCCTCAGCGACATCTTCGTGCTCTATGGCGAGGACGGGGAGGCCTCGGACTGGTCGCAGTCCGACCTGCTCAGCGCCTGCGCCCGTGGCGAACGCATGCATCGCGACGACCTCTTCCTGCGCCGTGGCGAGGACGACGTGGCCGTGGAAATCTCCGCCAATCCCCTGGTGCCGGATGAAAACCTGCGCCAGGCCGTCGCCGGCATCGTGGTCGTGTTCCGCGATGTGTCCTCGCGCCGCCACCATGAAAAAACCCTGACCCGCAAAGCCACCGAGGATGCCCTGACCGGGCTTTGCAACCGTGCTGAATTCGAACGTCTGCTGGGTGCGCGCGTGGCCGATGCCAACCGCCATGAAAGCAGCCTGGCGCTGCTGTATATCGACCTGGACCGCTTCAAGGCCATCAACGACACCCAAGGTCATCACGCGGGTGACGTGGTGCTGAAAGCCGCGGCCGACCGCCTGCGCGACAACTCCCGCGACACCGACCTGGTGGCGCGCCTGGGTGGCGATGAATTCGTGATGGTGCTGGAAAGCAATGAACCGCGGCGTGCCGCCAGCCTGGTGTCGGGCAAGATCCTGCAGGCCTTTGCCCAGGTGGTGGATGTGGACGGCACCAAGATCCAGGTCGGCACCAGCATAGGCATTGCGGTCTATCCCGATGACTCCACGCATGCGGACGACCTGCTGAAGTGCGCGGACAAGGCCATGTACCAAGCCAAGAGCTCCGGCCGCAGCAACTACCGCTTCTATAGAGGCTGACTCCCGCGGCGGCTGTGCCCAGCAGGGAATAAAGCGCGGCCGCGGCGCAAGGCCCGGCCGCTTGTCCTACACGGTCAGAATATGTCCCCTGGCTGTCCTGTTGTGTCCTTATCCTGTCACGCGCCATGGCTAGACTGGCTGCCATTACCCGCGGAGCAGGACGCACCGGCATTCGGGTACGTGCAACGTACCACCAGGCGCGCCAGCGTCCGGACATAACAAAACAGGGGTCTGTCATGAAAAACGCTGTGCTTTCCGTCCTCGCTGCCGCCACTCTGCTGGGTGCCGCCTCCAATGCCTCCGCCTGGAGCCAGGAAACCCATCGCCGCATCGTGCTGGATGCCGTCAACTACATGAAGACGCATCCCACCACCACCAACTACAACAAGCTGCTGGCCGGTGCCACCGCCGCCGGTTACACCATCGACCAGTTCGCTGCCGCGCTGGGCCAGGGCGCCTATGACGTGGACGATTTCGCTGACACTTATATGTGTGGCGCCACCACCGGTGATTGCCAGCTCGCTCCCGTATGGGGCCTGGGTGCCGGCATCGTGAAGTACACCTCCTACTGGCATTTCCAGAACCAGACCCAGGGCGTGGACGCGCACGGCAATGATTTCGGCGGCTACAACTACGCCAAGCTCACCGTCTGGGGCGACATCGACAACATGGCCGCTTCCTGGCTCTACGGCGATTACCTCGACGACGGCAAGGGCAACAACAAAGGCTGGTTCGGCGACAGCTCCAAGTACAACGGCTACGACCTGACCGAAGCGCATTACCGCCTGGGCGGCTATTCCACCCGCGCGCAGTATGCCGACTTTGAAAAGATCCCCTTCCAGCCCATCGACAACCTGGGCCAGTACTGGTTCCAGCAGTTCCTGGCGAACCCGACGGCCCAGACCCTGGGCTTCGTGCTGCACACTACCGACCTGTTGCAGCCACACCACACCTGGACCACTTCCGCCCTCAACCACGCCGG
>DASUXS010000007.1:0-4109 GCA_036377855.1 Moraxellaceae bacterium | reverse complement strand
CGTTCTCGTCGATGCTGACGGCGAAGTCGGCGCGGATGGTGCCGGGCGCGGCCTTCTTGGGATCGGTGGCACCCAGGATGTCGCGGTGGGCCAGCACGGCATTCTCGCCTTCCAGCACGGAAACCACCACCGGACCGGAGGTCATGAAGGCCACCAGGTCACCGAAGAAACCGCGCTCGCGGTGCTCGGCATAGAAGCCTTCGGCTTCGGTCTTGGACAGGTGCTTCATCTTGGCGGCGACGACCTTGAGGCCGGACTTTTCGAAACGGGCATAGATCTCGCCAATCACGTTTTTGCCAACCGCGTCCGGCTTGATGATGGACAGGGTACGTTCGACAGCCATGGTGCTCTCCACAATTCGCTAATAGAAGCCGGGATAGTGCCCGGAAAATCAATGAGTTAGGACTGGGCCTTGAGGCCATCCCAAAACAAAGCCGCGATTATACGCAGCTTTGGCGGCAATACCATGCCAGACGAGTGGCTGAGCCCCTTCCCGGCCGCCAGCCTGGCCGCCCAGGCCCGGGAGACGCCCATGAAAAAGGCCGCTTGCGCGGCCTTTTTCATGGGGGGAACAGAACCTTCAGGCTTCATCCATCCAGGCCAGCTGTATGGCCTCGAGGATCTTCTCGCCGCAATGGCGGGGATCGTCGTCAAAGTCCGGCAGGTCCAGCACCCACTGCATCAGGTCGGTGAAGCGTATGGCCTTGGGGTCCACCTCGGGATGGGCTTCCGCCAGCTCGATGGCGATGTCCCGCGAGTCCGTCCACTTCAGCGACATGGTGCGGCTCCGTGATCAGAAGCTGTAACGCAGGCCGACACCGGCCACGTCGACAGCGGTGTCGCTGGCGAAGTGCAGGACTTCACCGTAGACATAGAGCTTGTCCATGATGTCCACGGTCAGGCCGATGCCGCCGAAAGGATCGGTGCTGTCATCCTTGAAGTTGCCGGTGGGATCGGAGGCCTTGAGGCTGAAATCCGCCATGCCGGCCTTGGCATACACGCCGACCGGACCCAGCTCCATGGAGAGCAGGCCGGCCACGGTGACGGCATTGGCTTCGGCCTCGGCACCCTGGTCTTCGAACTTGCCGAAGTCGTAATAGCCCACTTCCACGCCCACCAGCTCGATGGGGCGCCAGCCTATGAAGGCCGCCGGGGCCACATCGCTGTCCGAGAAGCCATCCTCATCCACCTTGGTACCGTAGGCGCCGGCACCGATGTAGATATCCGCGCGGGCCACCGCGCTTGCCATAAACAGAACCGTGAACAACAGACCGAGAATCTTCTTCATGACCGCTCCCTTGCGAATCTGATGAGTGTGGCGCGCATCCTGGATGCCGCAGCCGCGCCAGTATAGACCAGCTCACGGCCTCAATGCTTCTCGGATGCGTGGTTGATGGTGTAGCGCGGAATCTCCACCACCAGGTCCTCGTCGGCCACGATGGCCTGGCAGGACAGGCGGGAATCCGCTTCCAGGCCCCAGGCCTTGTCCAGCATGTCTTCTTCCAGCTCGTCCGCTTCGTTCAGCGACTCCGAGCCTTCACGCACGATGACATGGCAGGTGGTGCAGGCGCAGGACATCTCGCAGGCATGCTCGATCTTGAGGCCGTTGCGCAGCGCGGCCTCGCAGATGGACTCGCCCTTCTCCGCCTCGATGACGGCACCGTCCGGACAGAGCTGGTGATGCGGCAGGAACACGATTTGCGGCATGGTCTGGTTCTCTTACTCAAACTCGTTCAGGGACTTGCCCGACAGCGCCTGGCGCACGCCGGCATTCATGCGGCGCGCGGCATAGGGCTCGCTGGCTTCGTTCAGGGCTTTCACGCCGGCGCGTATGGCCAGGGTGTCGCTGCCCTGCATGGCCTCGCGCAATTCATTCATGGCGGCATCGACCTGCTGGCGCTCGCCGGCATCCAGCAGCAGGTCGCCGTCTTCCGCCAGCGCCGCCACCAGGGCCAGCAGCAGGCGTTCGCCTTCGACTTTTTCTTCCGCCAGGGCGCGCTCGTTCTTGTCGGCCGCGGCCTGCTGGAAGGATTCACGCAGCATGCGCGCGATCTCGTCATCGGCCAGGCCATAGGAGGGCTTGACGGTGATTTCGCTTTTCACGCCCGAGGTGGTTTCTTCCGCGCTGACATTGAGCAGGCCGTCCGCATCCACCTGGAAGGTGACACGGATACGCGCGGCCCCAGCCACCATGGGGGGAATGCCGCGCAGCTCGAAACGCGCCAGGGAACGGCAATCCTTCACCATCTCGCGCTCGCCCTGCAGCACATGGATGCTCATGGCGGTCTGGCCGTCTTTATAGGTGGTGAATTCCTGGGCCATAGCGGAAGGAATGGTGGTGTTGCGCGGCACGATCTTCTCGACCAGGCCGCCCATGGTTTCCAGGCCCAGCGACAGCGGGATGACATCCAAAAGCAGCATGTCGGCTTCGGGCTTGTTGCCCGCCAGCACATCGGCCTGGATGGCGGCACCCACGGCCACCACCTTGTCCGGATCGATATCGGTCAGCGGCGTGCGGCCAAAAAATTCCGCGACTTTGGCGCGCACGGCGGGCACACGGGTGGCGCCACCGACCATGACCACATCCTGCACTTCGGCCGTTTTCACGCCGGCATCGCGCAGGGCGCGGCGGCAGGCTTTGAGCGTGCGCTCAACGAGCGCTTCCGCCAGCGCATCGAATTCTTTGCGGCTGAGGACAAATTCACGGCCGGCAAAGGCCAGCGTGGCGGCATCCGCATCGGTCAGTTTTTCCTTGGCGGCACAGGCAGCATCCAGCAGCTCGCGCTGGCGCGCAGCATCAAGGCTGGTCTCGCCGGTCTGGGTCAGCACCCACTGCGCGATGGCATGGTCGAAATCATCACCGCCCAGCGCGGAATCGCCACCGGTGGCCAGGACTTCGAACACGCCCTTGTGCAGGCGCAGGATGGAAATATCGAAAGTGCCGCCGCCCAGGTCGTAGATGGCATGTACGCCTTCTGCGCCCTTGTCGAGGCCATAGGCCACGGCAGCGGCCGTCGGTTCGTTCAGCAGGCGCAGCAGCTTGAGGCCGGCGAGTTGCGCGGCATCCTTGGTGGCCTGGCGCTGGGCCTCATCGAAATAGGCGGGCACGGTGATGACGGCGCCGGTGAGTTCTCCACCCAGCACGGCTTCGGCACGGGCACGCAGCACGGAAAGGATATCGGCCGATACCTGCACCGGGCTTTTTTCACCGGCCGCGGTGATGAGATAGGGCATGCCCTGTTCGCCACCGGCAAAACGGTAAGGCAGTTCGCCGCCGAGACGTTTCACATCGGCGATGCCACGGCCCATCAGGCGTTTCACGGAAATGATGGTGTTCAGCGGATCACTGGCCGCTGCCGCTTTGGCAGCCGCACCGACACGGCGTTCGCCATCCGGGAAATAACGCACCACCGACGGCAGCAGGTGGTTGCCGGCGGCATCGGGCAGGGTCTTGGCCTTGCCGCTCTGTACCGTGGCCACCAGGGAATTGGTGGTGCCCAGGTCTATACCCACCGCCAGCCGGTGCTGATGCGGCGCGGTGCTCTGTCCGGGTTCGGCGATCTGGAGCAATGCCATCAGTCATCGTCTCCGTAATCGTCGTTTTCATATTCAGCGTCTTCGAGGCGGGCTTCCGCATCGGAGATTTCTTCGATGAAACGCGACATGAACTGCATCTTGCGTACGGAATCGGCGGCTTCGGCCCATTCCTGCTCGCGGTAATCAATGGCGAATTCGCGGCCCAGGCTGGCCAGCCAGTCTTCGGCCTCTTCGCGCAGGCCTGCCAGCACCGCCAGCTCGTCCGCTTCTTCCAGCTGTTCGCGCAGCTCCATCTGGGCCATCAGGAAATCGGCATCGGAGACGGTGGCGGATTCGATGTCCAGTGCATGGCCAGCCAGCGCCAGCAGGTGGCGGGCACGCAGCACGGGATCGCGCAGGGTGGCGAAAGCGGTGTTGATGTCGGCAGCTTTCTGCACGGCGGCGCGCTGCACATCGGCAGGCTCGGCTGCGACACGGTCGGGATGGAATTGTTTCTGCAGCTCGCGGTAGCGCGGCAAAAGCACAGCCTCGTCCACTTCGAAGGTGGGGGTGAGGTTGAAGAGATCGAAGTG
>DASUXS010000006.1:0-4026 GCA_036377855.1 Moraxellaceae bacterium | reverse complement strand
TCCGAGCAGGTTTTGCTTGACAGGCCGGGCGCAGGCGCAAATGATTCGCCTTGCATGCCTCACAGGCAGAGAAACTCACATCTGCCAGTCCTAGCACTTCCGCCAGTACTTCCAGTTCTGTTTTCCCTGTTCAGGTTCCATGCACTACCGGGCACTCGTGCCCAATCTCAACTTGTTTTACAGGTAATACGAAAATGGCAACTGGTTCCGTCAAGTGGTTCAACGACGCCAAAGGCTACGGCTTCATCAAGCAGGACGATGGTGGTGAAGACCTCTTCGCCCATTTCTCCGAGATCAAGGCCGACGGCTTCCGTTCGCTGGCTGAAGGTCAGAAGGTGTCCTTCGATGTGACCATGGGTCAGAAGGGCAAGCAGGCCACCAACATCAAGCCCATCTGATCGGCTTGCGTTGACGCTGCAAAAAAAGCCCGGCTTCCGCCGGGCTTTTTCATTTCCGCTCCGGCAGGATTTGATGTGGCCGGGGTGCTTGTAGTGACGCCAATCCAGCAGGCGCAAGGCCTGTGCATTTTTCGAACAAAGCACGTAGAACTACGCATTGCTGCTGCCGGGCCCGATTCGCAGGATGCCCTCCGGATTCATATCTAGGAGGAAATCCACGATGAAACTCAACTTGTTGGTAGCAGGGATGATGGCGGCAATGCTGCCTGTGGGCGGCGCATATGCCGCGGATAATTCGGGAAAGATGTATGTATTCGGCACGGCCGGCATGAGCCGGTACAAGGTCGATGACCTTGATGCCTATTACACGGAGGCCGTGGCGGACTACAACGCCATTCCCGGTGTGACCGCCACCGGGCAGGACGATGATTCAGACCTGAGCTTCGCCCTGGGGGCCGGGTACCAGATCAACCCCTATGTGGCCGTCGAAGGTTTCTATCGCAACTATGGCGAACTCAGGATGGGGTTGCAGGCCGCCGGCAACGGCGCCAGCGCGTCTGAAGAAGACCGTCTCAAGGCGGCCGGCCTGGGCGCCGGGCTGGTGGGCTTCCTGCCCCTGACGGAAGCCTTCAGCCTTTCCCTGCGTGTGGATGCCGTCGGTCTCCGGCTGAAGGACGACTACCATACCGAGGACTCCAGTGGCTCAAGCAGCGATGAGTCCCTGATGAAAACCAAGCTGACGCTGGGCCTGGGTGTGGGTGGTCAATACAATTTCGCCAACGGCTTTTCGCTGCGTGCGGATGTCCAGCATATCCGCGGTGAGTTGGGTGACGATGACGAGTCCAGCAAGGTCGACATCAACACCATCAGCCTCGGGGTGGTCCAGGCCTTCTGAGCCGGCTTGCCCTCAGCATAAAAATCGGCATGAAGACCAGCATGAAAAAAGGCGGAGTGATCCGCCTTTTTTCATGTCTGCCGGTCGGCTTCAGGCACGCCTTCGGCCCTGCCCGGCAGCATGTTCGGCCTGCGGCTTGCCGAAGGCGGGATTGGGCGTGCGCCGGTATTCGCGCGGGATGCTGCTGGGCGGCCGGGCTTCCGTAGGGGGCGGTGGCAGGTCCTGCGGGGCGGCGGGTTCAGGCGGACGTTCCACCGGCGCCTCCCGGTCCAGGCCGAGACGCTGCCGCCACTGTTGCCATAGTGCTTGAAGAACCCCGCCCATGATGAACCTCTGCTGCCTCCCGATGACATGCTTTGGTTGTAGCACTCCGCCTGCCGCGCCGCTGTTGCGCTGCGCAGCGCTTTGTTGCTCATGTGTTGGGAAATCGACAGGACGGTAAAGAAAAAGGCGGGCACGGGGCCCGCCTTTTCTGCTTTGTAGCATCTGTGCTGTTGCCGTTGCCGGCTCAGCTATGCGAGAGGCGGGCGGTCTTGGCCGAATACTTGCGGCTGCCCAGGTGGCGCTTCTTGGAGAAAGTGAACTCTTCCTGCACGCGCTGCTTCTTTTTGGTGGTGGCGGCGCCGCCATCCAGGCCCAGGCGGCTGCGGGCCTGGCGGTAGAGGTCGCCCAAGCGGCTGCTGGTGAGGCGTTCGCGGCCCTGGTTGAGCTGGTCGCGGGCGATTTCGCGGCCCAGTTCCAGGGACGTGACGGCGATCTTCTTGAGCCGGGTAATGATGCTGATGTCTTCTGCCATGATGTCTGCCTCCTGCAGATTACTACGGGTGAAAAGGGCGGACTGCATCCACAGTCCCTTGCCCATTATCCGGCCGTCATGTGACAGCCTCGGATGGATGCTGACAGCTTTTCTGTCACCTTATGTGTTCAGGTCTGCAAGAAAAGTGCCAGGCAATCAGAGCGGGCCCGCCGCCAGCACCTGGTCCTTCTTCAGGCCCCAGCCATCCGCCTTCGCGGCCGTGGCTTGCTCGATGCGGCCCGGCAGCAGCGTGAGCGTGTAGAACACGTCGCGGGCCAGGCAGATTTCGTAGATCAGGGTGTAGTCACCGGCAGCCAGCGCAATCTCCACCGGCAGTTCACCGGCGGGCGAACCCAGCCACAGCGTCTGGCCCTCGGCCACGGTGAAGGGAATCTTCAGCGTGCGCTGCGCGCGCTTGTCCGCGGAAAAGCGTTCCGGGGTACGGATGATGACGTCGGCGCCGAACTCCTCGTCCGACAGCGGATCCATCATCGCCAGACCGGTCTGCCAGAGCAGGCCCTGGGCCTGGTTGCCTTCACCCCATTCCGGCAGCTCCTCATCGCTGGCGCGCAGCCACAGGCAGCTGTCACTGATGGTGAGGTCGAGTTTGCGTTCCATGGGGGCAGGTCCGGTACCGGGAAAGAGAGGCGGCGATTATGCGCCCGCGATGGGGCGGCGGCACGGCTTTTCAGCCGGCGCGATGAAACAGCGGCAGCCGGGTCCGGGCATAGGTGTATTTGCCGGTGAGGCGGCCCTGGCGGAAGCGGAAGAGGTCCACGCCCTCCCAGTAAGGTTTGCGTCCTGTCAGCAGGGCCAGGCCACGACGCAGCAGGGGATGGGGACCACTGCCCTCCAGGCCGTGCTCACAGCGCCAGCTCACCGCGGCCAGGCCGGCTTCGGCATCGACAATGAGCTTGTCGCGCAGGAAACGCAGGCGGCCGTAGCGGCCGGCAAACTGCGCGCTGAATTCTTCGCGTATCGCTGCCTTGCCGCGGCAGTGGCGGCCGTCGAAGGTGATGTATTCGGCGTCGTCGGCAAAGAAGGCCATCACGGCCTCCAGGTCGTCGACATTGAAGGCATCGACAAAGGCCACGATATCCGCGCGTGTCAGCATGAGGTTTTTCCCGTAAGAGGGGCGGGGCGGCAGCTTCAGAGCAGGTGCTTGACCAGGGTCTGCACCAGGCCATCGCCGATATCGAAACGCTTGCCGGCAAAAAAACGGTTGAGCGTGTTTTCAATCCATTCCCGTTCGCAACGGAAGCTTTCCAGCACCAGGTGCTCATGATCCACGCGGTAGCGCACATCGAGGCGCACGCGTGCCGTTTCACCTTTCAGGGCAATGAGCAAGGAAGCGGAGTCCAGGCGCGGATCGATTTCCACATCCACCACCTCACCCAGGTAGTCGAAATATTTATTCAGGAACATCTTGGCGCCGAGGCTGCGTATGGTGTCGAGAGGCATGGGGCGCACCGCCGTTGAGAGTGAAGGCAGAAGAGTGAAAACAGGAGCGTGAAGATAGCCCACACAGAGAGGCTTGTCTTGGGGCCCTCTGCTGCGGCATGGTCAGCGGAGGTGACGAGGGAGATGGTGATGCAATGGCGTGTGGGCCTCGCGGCCCTGCTGCTGGTGACAGGGCTGCTGCTTTTCATGCTGTGGCAGCAGGGCTGGCTCAGCCTGGCCGGGCTGCAGCAGCATCACGGCATGCTGCTGGCCTGGAGCGGGCAGTGGCCGCTGGCGGCGCGCGGCGGATTTTTCCTGTTTTTCGTGGCGGCCACGGCCCTGTCCATTCCTGTCGCCACCGTGCTGACCTTGCTGGCCGGTTCCCTCTTCGGTTTCTGGGAAGCACTGCTGCTGGTGTCCTTCGCCAGCTGCAGCGGCGCCACGCTGGCCATGCTGCTGTCGCGCTATTTCCTGCGTGCGCAGGTGGAGCGGCGCTG
>DASUXS010000005.1:0-9950 GCA_036377855.1 Moraxellaceae bacterium | reverse complement strand
GCTGGGTCGTAACGACAAGGAATGGATGAAGCACACCCTGTGGTTCAAGGACGGCAACCGTCTGGACTACAAGCCGGTGAAGCTGAAGCCGCTGACGGTGGAATCCGTTCCGCCGAAACCGCGTACCTTTTAAAACGCATTCCGAAGGAATGCATCTGATCCCCTTCTCCCCCCGGGAGAAGGTGCCCGAAGGGCGGATGAGGGACGGCCTCCGAATTCAGCACCGTGCTGAATTAAAAGCCGCCCCTCACCCTAACCCTCTCCCGGTGGGAGAGGGGACTGGCAAGATGGTTGTTGGTCCCGAACAGAATTGAAAAATGAGGCACACCATGAGTGACCTGCGTATTTTTGAAGTCTACCGCTACGATCCGGACCAGGACGCAGCGCCCCGCATGCAGACCTATGAGCTGGACGTGGAAGGCAGCCGCATGCTGCTGGACGTGCTCATCAAGCTCAAGGAAATGGACGAGTCGCTGAGCTTCCGCCGTTCCTGCCGCGAAGGCATCTGCGGTTCCGACGGCATGAACATCAACGGCAAGAACGGCCTGGCCTGCCTGATCAACATGCGCACGCTGCCCAAGAAGATCGTGATCAAGCCGCTGCCCGGCCTGCCCGTGATCCGCGACCTCGTTGTGGACATGAACATGTTCTACAACCAGTACGAGAAGGTGCAGCCCTACCTGATCAACGACACGCCGGCCCCCGCCAAGGAACGCCTGCAGTCGCCGGAAGACCGCGAAAAGCTCGACGGCCTCTACGAGTGCATCCTCTGCGCCTGCTGCTCGACCAGCTGCCCGTCCTACTGGTGGAACCCGGACAAGTTCCTGGGCCCGTCCGCGCTCATCCAGGCCTACCGTTTCCTGGCCGACAGCCGTGACACCGCCACTGCCGAACGCCTGGCCAAGCTGGATGATCCTTTCAGCATCTTCCGCTGCCGCGGCATCATGAACTGCGTGAGCGTCTGCCCCAAGGGACTCAATCCCACCAAGGCCATCGGTCACATCCGCAACATGCTGCTGTCCCAGGGCGCTTAAGAGCTGCCTGCCTGCACTGGCCCAAAGGCCAGTGCAGCCTGGAACCCGTGCCGGCAAAGCCGCCGGCACTGGGTTTCAAACGTCTTAGCTGATAAATCGTCTGCGGCATCCGATTGCAGACACAAGCCCGGTAGCCCTGCGCGGCCAACGGGTGCAGAATATCGGCCGCGCCGGCCGGTATGTCTTTCGGTACGACGATGTACCTTCCGGGGCTGCAACCCCGGCCGTGCCCCGATGGCACCCAGCCATACTGCCACCCCTGCCACAACCCGGCAGACGGCAGCTGTTACAGCATCCAGCGGTTACACTTGGGGCTGGATGCAGGTCGCGACGCTTTACAAAGGCATCGCGGGTCAAGGTAAAGAGAAGGCGAAACAGCAACCGACCGTCACAGACCACACGGCGGGCTTCTCTCCAGCAGGAACACAAAGTCATGCAAGACGGCCAAATGTTGCGCCAGTGGAGCACCTCCCAGCTCTCGGCGGAAAACGCTGCCTACGTCGAAGATCTCTACGAACAATTCCTCGTTTCTCCCCAGGCGGTGCCGGAAGACTGGCGCAGCTATTTTGAAAAGCTTCCCCGTGTCGATGGCATTGCCCAGGACACCCCGCACAAAGGCGTGCGCGAGCAGTTCCTGCTCCTCGCCAAGAATTCCAGCCGCGCCCAGGCACTCCCCACCAGCCGTGTCAGCACCGAGCACGAGCGTCGCCAGGTGGCTGTGCTGCAACTCATCGCCGGCTATCGCAACCGTGGCCACCAGCGCGCCAAGCTCGACCCGCTGGGCCTGATGCAGCGCGAGACCGTGCCCGACCTGGACCTCGCCACCCACGGCCTGACCCCGGGCGACCTCAACACCGTTTTCAACACCGGCAACCTGGCCATCGGCAAGGAAGAGAGCACGCTGGGTGAAATGGTGCAGGCCATGGAAGCCATCTACTGCGGCTCCATAGGCGCCGAGTACATGCACATCGTCAACACCGCCGAAAAGCGCTGGATACAGCAGCGCCTGGAAAGCGTGCGCGGCAATCCGAATTTCTCCACCGACACCAAGAAGCATGTGCTGGAGCGCATGACCGCCGCCGAGGGCCTGGAAAAATTCCTGGGCACCAAATATGCCGGCGCCAAGCGTTTCGGCCTGGAAGGCGGCGAAGCCCTGATCCCGCTGGTGGACGAACTCATCCAGCGCGCCGGTTCCTATGGCGTGAAGGAAGTCGTCATCGGCATGGCGCATCGCGGCCGCCTCAATGTGCTGGTCAACATCCTGGGCAAGAACCCGGGCGACCTGTTCAGCGAGTTCGAAGGCAAGAGCTTCAACAAGGCCGGTTCCGGCGACGTGAAATACCACCAGGGTTATTCGTCCAATGTGATGACACCTGGCGGCGAAGTGCATCTCGCCATGGCCTTCAATCCCTCGCACCTGGAAATCGTGTCCCCGGTGGTGGAAGGCTCCGTGCGCGCCCGCCAGGATCGCCGCAACGACGTGCATGGCCGCCAGGTCCTGCCCATCAGCGTGCATGGCGATGCGGCTTTTGCCGGCCAGGGCGTGGTCATGGAAACTTTCCAGATGTCGCAGACGCGCGGCTACCGCACCGGCGGCACCGTGCACATCATCGTCAACAACCAGGTGGGCTTCACCACCAGCAAGCAGGACGATGCGCGCTCCACCGAATACTGCACCGACGTTGCCAAGATGGTGCAGTCGCCGATTTTCCACGTGAATGGCGACGATCCCGAAGCCGTGTTCTTCGTGACGCAGCTGGCCCTGGATTTCCGCATGGAATTCCAGAAAGACGTGGTCATCGACATCATCTGCTACCGCCGCCGCGGCCATAACGAAGCCGATGAGCCCTCCACCACGCAGCCGCTCATGTACCAGGTCATCACCAAGCTGCCGACCACGCGTGTGCTCTATGCCGACAAGCTGGTGAATGAGGCCGTGCTGAACAAGGTGCAGGCCGACGACATGGTCGAGGATTACCGCAAGGCACTCGAAGCCGGCCAGCATGTGGTGAAGGCGCTGGTGCGCGAGCCCAACAAGACCCTGTTCGTGGACTGGTCCCCTTACCTCGGCCACAAGGTCGTGGATGAGTGGGACACCGGTGTGCCGCTGAAGACCCTGCAGGAACTCGGCAAGAAGCTGGAAAAGCTGCCGGAAACCTTCGTCATGCAGAAGCAGGTGCAGAAGGTGATGGAAGACCGTTCCCGCATGTGGGCCGGCAATCTTGAGTTCAACTGGGGCGCGGCGGAAACGCTGGCCTACGCCACCATCCTGAACGACGGCTATTTCGTGCGCCTCACCGGCCAGGACGTGGGTCGCGGTACCTTCTCGCACCGCCACGCCATCCTGCACAGCCAGAAGGACGGCTCGCGCTACATTCCGCTGCAGAACATCGATGCCAAGCAGCCGGTGTTCGAAATCTATGACTCGCTGCTGTCCGAAGAAGCCGTGCTGGCTTTCGAATACGGCTATGCCACCACCGCGCCCAAGTCCCTGATCATCTGGGAAGCGCAGTTCGGTGACTTCGCCAATGGCGCGCAGGTGGTGATAGACCAGTTCATCTCCAGCGGCGAAACCAAGTGGGAACGTCTCTGCGGTCTCACGCTGCTGCTGCCGCACGGTTTCGAAGGGCAGGGCCCGGAGCATTCCTCGGCGCGCCTGGAGCGTTTCCTGCAGCTGTGTGCCGAACACAATATGCAGGTCTGCACGCCCACCACGCCGGCGCAGATTTTCCATCTGCTGCGGCGCCAGGCCGTGCGCCCGTTGCGCAAGCCGCTGGTCATCATGTCGCCCAAGAGCCTGCTGCGCCACAAGCTGGCGGTGAGCACGCTGGAAGACCTGTCGCATGGTCAGTTCCAGACCGTGATCCCGGAAATCGACGAGATCAAGGCCGACAAGGTCAGCCACGTCATCCTCTGCGGTGGCAAGGTGTATTACGACCTGCTGGAAAAGCGCCGCGAAACGCAGCGTGACGACGTCGCCATCATACGCATCGAGCAGCTCTATCCCTTCCCGGAAAAGAAGCTGGCCGAAGCCCTGGCGCCGTACAAGAAGGCCAAGAGCATCGTGTGGTGCCAGGAAGAGCCCATGAACCAGGGCGCCTGGTATTGCAGCCAGCACCACATCCACTCCGTGGTGCGCGACTGGAACGACAAGCTGCGGGCCCGCTACAGCGGTCGTCCCTCGGCCGCGGCACCGGCCTGCGGTTCGGTCTACCTGCATGCCAAGCAGCAGGCTGACCTGGTGGAAGACGCCTTCAAGGGCTGAGCTTCACCGCAACGATTTGAACGTGCTTTCAACAAGCGCAAACAACAGAACGCAGAAGAGACTGACACAAGGAACTTCACGACATGGCCATTGAAATCAAGGCACCGGTTTTCCCCGAATCCGTGGCAGACGGTACGGTTGCCACCTGGCACAAGAAGCCCGGCGAGGCGGTTGCCCGCGATGAACTCATCGTCGATATCGAAACCGACAAGGTGGTGCTGGAAGTGGTGGCACCTGCTGACGGCGTCATCAGCAAAGTGCTGAAGAACGAAGGCGACACCGTGCTGTCGCAGGAAACGCTGGCGCTGTTCGAAGCCGGCGCTGCCGCCAGTGCGGCTCCGGCCGCCGCTCCCGCTGCTGCCGCGCCTGCCGCTGCACCGGCCGCTGCTGCTGCCAGCGATGACGCGCTCAGCCCCGCCGTGCGCAAGCTGATTGCGGAAAACAACCTGGACCCGGCCAAGATCACCGGCACGGGCAAGGGCGGTCGCCTGACCAAGGAAGATGTGGAAGCGTATCTGAAGAAGCCGGCCGCGCCCGCTGCTGCACCGGCCTCTGCCGCACCGGCTCCCGCCGCCCAGGCCAGTGCCGTGGCCGTGGGCGAGCGCGTGGAAAAGCGCGTGCCCATGACGCGCCTGCGCGCCAAGGTGGCCGAACGCCTGCTGGACGCCAAGCAGTCCACTGCCATGCTCACCACCTTCAATGAAGTGAACATGGCGCCGGTGATGGCGCTGCGCAAGCAATACGCCGAGAAGTTTGAAAAGGTGCACGGCGTGCGCCTGGGCTTCATGTCCTTCTTCGTGAAGGCCGCGGTGGAAGCGCTCAAGCGTTTCCCGGCCGTGAACGCCTCCATTGATGGCAATGACATCGTCTACCACGGTTTCTATGACGTGGGCGTGGCCGTGTCTTCCGACCGTGGTCTCGTGGTGCCCATCCTGCGCAACACCGAAAACATGAGCCTGGCGGAAATCGAAAAATCCGTGGGTGAATTCGGCAAGAAGGCCAAAGACGGCAAGCTCACCATCGAAGACATGACCGGTGGCACCTTCACCATTTCCAATGGCGGTGTCTTCGGCTCGCTGCTGTCCACGCCCATCCTGAACCCGCCGCAGACCGCCATCCTCGGCATGCACAAGATCCAGGAACGTCCCATGGCCGTGAACGGCCAGGTGGTGATCCTGCCGATGATGTACCTGGCGCTGTCCTACGACCACCGCCTCATCGACGGCAAGGAGGCGGTGAGCTTCCTGGTGGCGATCAAGGAGCTGGTGGAAGATCCCGCGCGCCTGCTGCTGGAAATCTGACAGGACGCGAATTGCTTCGCGTCCTGTCATCCCCGCGTAGGCGGGGATCTCCAGGATTCGGGCAGGGCCTTTTAAAAAGGCCCGCTGATGTTTGTCGAGGTCCCCGCCTTCGCGGGGACGACGACGATACTGATTGAAATTGATCGTTAAAGAAGGACAGACTCATGGCACAGAGTTTTGATGTCGTCGTCATCGGTGGCGGCCCCGGCGGTTATGAAGCGGCCATCCGTGCGGCCCAGCTCGGCCTCAAGGTCGCCTGTATCGAGAAGCGCGTGCACAAGGGCAAGCCTGCCCTTGGCGGTACCTGCCTGAACGTGGGCTGCATCCCCTCCAAGGCGCTGCTGGATTCCACTCACAAATACCACGATGCCGCGCATGAATTCGCCGTGCACGGCATCAAGATCGACAAGGTCTCCTTCGATGTGAAGGCCATGCAGGCGCGCAAGGACACCGTGGTGGGCAACCTCACCGGTGGCATTGCGCAGCTGTTCAAGGGCCACAACATCACCTGGCTGCAGGGCACGGGCAAACTGCTGGCCGGCAAGCAGGTGGAGTTCACGCCGCTTGAAGGCGCCGTGGAAACCATCGAAGCCAAGAACGTGATTCTCGCCGCCGGTTCCGTGCCGGTGAACATTCCGGTGGCACAGCTGGTGGAAGACGTCATCGTCGATTCCACCGGTGCCCTGGAATTCCAGGAAGTGCCCAAGCGCCTCGGCGTCATCGGTGCCGGCGTCATCGGCCTGGAACTGGGCTCGGTGTGGAACCGTCTCGGCGCTGAAGTCGTGGTGCTGGAAGCGGTGGATGCTTTCCTGCCGGCCTGCGACAAGGCCATCGCCAAGGAAGCCCAGAAGATTCTGTCCAAGCAGGGCCTGGATATCCGCCTCGGTGCGCGTGTCACCGGCACCGAAGCCAAGGGCAAGAAAGTCACGGTGAAATACACCGACAAGGATGGCGAGCACAGCGAAGCGTTCGACAAGCTCATCGTCGCTGTCGGCCGTCGTCCCTTCACCGACGGCCTGCTGGCCGCCGACTCCGGCATCACCCTGGACGAACGCCGTTTCGTGCACGTGGACAACCAGTGCCGCACCTCGGTGCCCGGCGTGTTTGCCATCGGTGACCTGGTGCGCGGCCCGATGCTGGCGCACAAGGCCATGGAAGAGGGCATGATGGTGGCCGAGCTTATCGGTGGCCATCACGCCCAGGTGAATTACGACACCATCATCGGCGTGATCTACACCCATCCGGAAATCGCCTGGGTGGGCCAGACCGAAGAGCAGGCCAAGGCTGAAGGCATCGAGGTGAAGACGGGCCAGTTCGCTTTCGCCGTCAACGGCCGCGCGCTGGCCGCCAATGATGGCCAGGGCTTCGTCAAGTTCGTGGCCGACACCAAGACCGACCGCCTGCTGGGCATGCACGTGATAGGCCCCAATGCCGGTGACATCGTGCACCAGGGCATGATCGCGCTGGAGTTCGGTGCCTCGGTGGAAGACCTGCAGCTGATGACCTTCGCGCATCCGACCTTGTCCGAGGTCGTGCACGAAGCCGCGCTGTCGGTGGATGGCCGCGCCATCCACGCCATCCAGCGCAAACGGAAATGAATGAAAAGTGAGACGGGGTGACCCTCTCACTTTTTTTTCGGGATTTACCCGGCCCCGCTGCAAGCGCCGCGGGGCCCGGGGTAAAGGTGACGCAGTGATCCTGCGCCAAACATGCAACGCAAGACGGTAATCACACAATGAACCTTCACGAGTATCAGGGTAAGCAGCTGTTCGCTGAATACGGCCTGCCGGTTTCCAAGGGCTTCGCCGCCAGCACGCCGGAAGAGGCACGTGCCGCGGCCGAGCGTATCGGCGGTGACAAATGGGTGGTGAAAGCACAGGTCCACGCCGGTGGCCGCGGCAAGGCCGGCGGCGTCAAGCTGGTGAGCACGCTGGACGCGGTGGAACAGTTCGCCAAGGACAAGCTGGGCACCAATCTCGTCACCTACCAGACCGACGCCAAGGGTCAGCCCATCGGCAAGATTCTTGTCGAATCCTGCACCGACATCGCGAAGGAACTCTATCTGGGTGCCGTGCTGGACCGCGCCTCGCGCCGCATCGTTTTCATGGCCTCCACCGAAGGTGGCGTGGACATTGAAAAGATCGCCCACGAGACGCCGGAAAAAATCCATAAGGCCACGATTGATCCGCTCATCGGCGGCCAGGCCTACCAGGGCCGTGACCTCGGCTACAAGCTGGGCCTGAACCACGACCAGGTGAAGCAGTTCGTGAAGATTTTCACCCAGCTCAGCAAGATGTTCGTGGAGCTGGACCTGGCGCTGCTGGAAGTGAATCCGCTGGTGATCACCTCGGAAGGCAATCTGCACTGCCTGGATGCCAAGATCGTCATCGATTCCAACGCGCTGTTCCGCCATCCCAAGCTCAAGGCCATGTATGACCCGACGCAGGAAGACGAGCGCGAGCGCCGTGCCGTGGAATGGGACCTCAACTACGTGGCCCTGGAAGGCAATATCGGCTGCATGGTGAATGGTGCCGGCCTGGCCATGGCCACCATGGACATCATCAAGCTCAAGGGCGGCCAGCCTGCGAACTTCCTGGACGTGGGCGGCGGTGCGACCAAAGAGCGCGTCACCGAAGCCTTCAAGATCATCCTCTCGGACACCTCCGTACAGGCCGTGCTGGTCAATATCTTCGGCGGCATCGTGCGCTGCGACATGATTGCCGAAGGCATCATCGGCGCCGTGAAAGACGTCGGCGTGAAGGTGCCGGTGGTGGTGCGCCTGGAAGGCAACAATGCCGAACTGGGTGCCAAGATCCTGAAAGACAGTGGTTTGAACATCACGCCGGCCGCCTCGCTGAACGAAGCAGGTGATCTCGTCGTGAAGGCAGTGGGAGCTTAAAAATGAGCGTGTTGATCAACAAGAACACCAAAGTCATCTGCCAGGGCATCACCGGCTCGCAGGGTACGCTGCACACCGAACAGGCCATCGCCTACGGCACCAAGATGGTCGGTGGCGTGACCCCGGGCAAGGGCGGCACCACCCACCTCGGCCTGCCGGTTTTCGACACCGTGCATGAAGCCGTGGAAAAGACCGGCGCTGAAGCCTCCGTGATTTACGTGCCCGCTGCTTTCGCCAAGGATTCCATCCTGGAAGCTGTGGACGCCGGCATCAAACTGGTGGTTTGCATCACCGAAGGCGTGCCCGCCATCGACATGCTGTTCGTGAAGGAATACATCGTGCGCAAGGGCGGCGTGACCCTGATCGGCCCGAACTGCCCCGGCGTCATCACCCCGGGCGAGTGCAAGATCGGCATCATGCCCGGCAATATCCACAAGCCCGGCAAGGTCGGCATCGTGTCGCGTTCCGGCACCCTGACCTATGAAGCCGTGAAGCAGACCACGGACCTGGGCTTCGGCCAGTCCACCTGCATCGGCATCGGCGGTGACCCGGTTCCCGGCACCACCTTCATCGACGCGCTCACGCTGTTCCAGGCCGACCCGCAGACCGAAGCCATCATCATGGTGGGTGAGATCGGCGGCAGCGCGGAAGAAGAAGCCGCTGCCTTCATCAAGGCCAATGTGACCAAGCCGGTGGTGTCCTATATCGCTGGCGTGACGGCTCCGGCCGGCAAGCGCATGGGCCATGCCGGCGCCATCATCTCGGGTGGCAAGGGCACGGCGGCGGAGAAGTTCGCTGCGCTGGAAGCGGCTGGTGTGAAGACCGTGCGCAACCCGGCGGAAATGGGCAAGGCGCTGGCTGAGCTGACTGGCTGGAAGTAAAACCTCCAGACCCAATAAAAACGGCCGCTTATGCGGCCGTTTTTATTGGCGGGATTTAATTTTCTGGATATTCATGCTGAATGTTCGCGGCTGAAGCCGCTCCTACGAAAAACTTCTTTCCCGTAGGAGCGGCTTCAGCCGCGAACCGCGTTACAACCGCACCGCCAGCTCGGCGCCTTCACGAATCGCGCGCTTGGCATCCAGTTCCCCGGCCAGCTTGGCGCCGCCTATGACATGGAAGCGCTTGTCAGTGATCTTGCCTTCCTTGTCCACCGGCAGCAGCTCGCGCACGGATTCCTGGCCGGCGCAGAGGATGACGTTGTCGACATCGAGGATCTGCACTTCGTCACCGACACGGATATGCAGGCCCAGGTCATCCACCTTGAGATATTCCACGCCGCCCAGCATCTTCACCTGGTGGTGCTGCAGGGCGAGACGGTGCACCCAGCCCGTGGTCTTGCCCGGGCCCTGGCCCATTTTCTTGCCGGGGCTGCGCTGCAGCAGATAAATCTCGCGCAGCGGCTGTTCACGCTTGGGTGCACGCAGGCCGCCCGGATCGGCGACATTGAA
>DASUXS010000004.1:0-4729 GCA_036377855.1 Moraxellaceae bacterium | reverse complement strand
CATGTCACGCGGATTGTTGACCAGCAGGCGTTCCACCTTCATGGCATCGGTGGCCAGCAGGTCCAGGTCTTTTTCCGCCACGCCGACGGCACGCAGGGTCTGCGCAAAAGGCATGGCGGCGACGAGACGGCTCATGTCGTCCACAAACCATTGCGCGGCCATGGCCATATCGCTGAAACGTTGCTGCGGATTGATCACGCCAGCCAGCTCGGCATAGAGCTTCTCTGCCACCGGCCGGTTGTAGGCCAGCACCGGGGCCAGCACCAGCGCATTGCTCAGGCCATGCGGCACATGGAAATGCCCGCCCAGGGGATAGGCCAGCGCATGCACGGCGCCTACGGGGGCATTGGCGAAGGCCATGCCCGCCATCATGGAGCCGGCCAGCATGGCGGAACGGGCTTCGCGGTCGCCGCCGTCTTTCAACACACGCGGCAGGTTGTCATACATGATGCGCAGCGCTTCGCGCGCCAGGCTGTCGGCCAGGGCGTTCTTGCGGATACGCGAGGTATAGGCCTCGATGGCATGCACCATGGCGTCTATGCCCGTCATGGCCGTCACCGCCGGCGGCAGGCCCAGGGTGAGGTCGGCATCCAGCACGGCCAGGTCGGGATAGAGCAGCGGCGACACCACGCCCTTCTTTTCCTGGCTGGGTGTGGTGACGATGGCGATGGCGGTGACTTCGGAGCCGGTACCGGCCGTGGTCGGTACCTGGATCAGGGGCAGGCGCGGGCCCTTGGCCAGGCCTATGCCATAGATGGATTCCAGCGGCTGCGGCGTGGCGGCCAGCAGGGCCACCAGCTTGGCGGTGTCCATGGAGCTGCCGCCGCCCAGGCCCACCACGATCTCGGCACCCGCCTCTTTCGCGGCCGCCACCGTGGCCAGCACACGGGCCTCGGGCGGATCGGCCTCCACATCCTGGTAAAGCACCACTTCACGGCCCGCCGCCTCCAGGGCCGCCAGCACCGGCGCCACCACGCCGGCCTTGACCAGGCCAGGGTCGGTGACCACGAAAAGACGGCGGCCGGGGAAGCCCGCCAGCCACTCGCCAGGGGCCAGCATGGCGCCGGGACGGACTATCACACGGGGGGTGGTGGCGAAATCGAACTGCATGGCGGCCTCCGGAACGGGATTTCGGCGCGGGCGGCTCTGGGGACAGCCGCTTTTTCTGGGCGCTTTTAAGGGATGGGAGACTAGCGCAAGCAGGGGCCGAATGCAGTGCCGCAGGGGCCGGGGACCAGTCTCTTGGGGCAAATCCGCGGCAGGCTCCACCACGACTTTCACCGGAGCTTTGCCTGTATGCCCGAATTGAGGCAGAATGCGCCCGTTTTTCAGCCACCAGACCGGCCCCAATGCCGGCCTGTGTTCAGCCAGACCCGGGGACCCCCGCTGCATGTCGAAAGAAGACTCTCTTGAAATGGATGGCACCGTCATCGAGACGCTGCCCAACACCATGTTCCGCGTTCAACTCGAAAACGGACACATCGTCACGGCCCATATCTCGGGCAAGATGCGCAAACACTACATCCGCATCCTCACCGGCGATGCCGTCAAGGTGGAAATGACGCCCTACGACCTCACCAAGGGCCGCATCACCTACCGCGTACGCTGATCACGGTCAGCCGCGAAAGGCCACTCCAACGAGTGGCCTTTTTGTTTTCCTGCGTCCTTTTTCCACCCCTGCCCGCTCTTCCGGTCAGGACGCCGCCGGCTTAGGCTTGCCACAGTATTCGCACCGGCAGCCCCTCCATGATTGTCCGTCCCCGTCCCCGCAGCATTGAGCTGCTCTTCATCCTGCGTGGCTCCATCCTTCCGGATATTGCCAGCCGCCTGCTCTTCATCACCGGCTTTTCCTGCCTGGTGCTGTGGCTGGCGCAGGCACAGCATCTGCAGTTGCAGGCTTTTCCGCTGGCGCCGTTTTCCTTCCTGGGCCTGGCGCTGTCGGTCTTCCTGGGCTTCCGCAACAACGCCTGCTACGACCGCTGGTGGGAAGCGCGCCGGCAATGGGGCGACCTCATCGTGCAGACGCGCAGCTTTGCGCGCGAAAGCAAAGCCCTGCTGGGGACATCAGCCGCGAACGAGCGCATGGTGCGCAGCCTGATAGGTTTTTCTTACGCCCTCGCCGCCCGGCTACGCGGCAATGACGAGCAGGCCGCTGCACAAAGCTGGCTGCCGGAATCGCCAGCACTGGCCGCCAAACACAACCTCCCTGATGCCATCCTGCGCCAGGTGAATGCCGACCTGGTGCAGGGCCTGCGTGCAGGCCAGCTCAGCGACATCCTCTACGAAGGCCTGAACAACCGCCTGCTGGCCATCAGCGGCATACAGGCCGCCTGCGAACGCATACGCAATACGCCGACCCCCTTCGCCTATTCGCTGCTGCTGCATCGCACCGCCTGGCTGTTCTGCCTGCTGCTGCCTTTCGGCCTGGCCGGCAGCATAGGCATGATGACGCCGGTGGTGGTGGCCATCACGGCCTATGCGTTTTTCGGACTGGATGCGCTGGGGGATGAGTTGGAAGAACCCTTCGGGCTGACGGACAACGACCTGCCGCTGGATGCGCTGGTGCGTACGATTGAGATTGATCTGCTGGATGCATTGGATGTGGCGGAGTTGCCGGCGCCTTTGCGGCCGGTGAATTATCGGCTGCAGTAAAAATAAAACTTACCTACGTCATTCCCGCGTAGGCGGGAATCTCCAAGACATACAGCGGGCCTTAAATGAAAGCTCTGCCCGAATCCATGAGATTCCCGCCTGCGCGGAAATGACGAAGCAGAATGGGAATGACGGATAGAAAAAAGCCACCCGACGGTGGCTTTTTCATTTCCTCACCGCGTATCAAGCCGGTTCGGTTTCCTTTTCCTCGACCTGCAGCGACAGGTGGTCGTTCTCCACCGTCACATGCACATGGCCACCGCCGTCGGCCAGCTCGCCGAAGAGGATTTTCTCGGCCAGCGGCTTCTTCAGCTCTTCCTGGATCAGACGCGCCATCGGGCGTGCGCCCATGAGCTTGTCGTAGCCATGTTCGGCCAGCCAGGTGCGGGCTTCGGTGTCCACGTCCAGCACCACGTGCTTGTCGTCGAGCTGGGCCTGCAACTCCACCAGGAACTTGTCCACCACGCTGGCGATGACCACCGTGTCCAGCGGCTGGAACTGGATGATGGCATCCAGGCGGTTGCGGAACTCCGGCGTGAACATCTTCTTCATGATCTCCATGCCGTCGGTGGTGTGGTCCTGGGTGGCGAAACCTATGCTGGAGCGGCTCACCATCTCCGCGCCGGCATTGGTGGTCATCACCAGGATGACGTTGCGGAAATCCGCCTTGCGCCCGTTGTTGTCGGTGAGCGTGCCGTGGTCCATCACCTGCAGCAGCAGGTTGAAGACTTCCGGATGCGCCTTCTCGATTTCATCCAGCAGCAGCACGCAGTGCGGATGCTTGGTGATGGCTTCCGTCAGCAGGCCACCCTGGTCATAACCCACATAACCCGGGGGTGCACCGATGAGGCGGGACACCGTGTGCCGTTCCATGTACTCGGACATGTCGAAACGGATGAGCTCTATGCCCAGCGTCTTCGCCAGCTGCTTGGTGACTTCCGTCTTGCCCACACCTGTCGGGCCCGCAAACATGAAGCAACCGATGGGCTTTTCCGGCGCCTTGAGGCCAGCGCGCGACAGCTTGATGGCGGCAGACAGGGCCGTGATGGCTTCGTCCTGGCCGAACACCGTCATGCGCAGGTCACGCTCGAGGTTGCGCAGCGATTCCTTGTCATTGGCGGACACCGACTTCGGCGGGATGCGCGCGATCTTGGCGACAATCTCCTCGATCTCGGACACGCCTATGGTCTTCTTGCGCTTGTTCGGCGCCTGCAGGCGCTGGTAGGCACCCGCCTCGTCGATCACGTCTATGGCCTTGTCCGGCAGGAAGCGCTCGTTGATGTAGCGATCCGCCAGCTCGGCCGCGAGCTGCAGCGCCTTGTCCGCGTATTTCACGCCATGGTGGTCCTCGAAACGCGACTTCAGGCCCTTGAGGATCTGGTAGGTCTCGTCCACCGTGGGTTCCTTCACGTCTATCTTCTGGAAGCGGCGCGACAGCGCACGGTCTTTCTCGAAGATGCCGCGGTATTCCTGGTAGGTGGTGGAGCCCATGCACTTGAGCGAGCCGTTGGCCAGCACCGGCTTGATCAGGTTGGAGGCGTCCATGACACCGCCACTGGCGGCACCCGCACCGATGATGGTGTGGATCTCGTCAATGAAGAGGATGGCGCCTTCCTGCTTGCCCAGCTCGGTGAGCAGGGCCTTGAAGCGCTTCTCGAAATCGCCGCGGTACTTGGTGCCCGCGAGCAGCGCGCCCAGGTCCAGGGAATACACCACGCTGTTGGCAATGGCATCCGGCACCTTGTTCTCGATGATGAGCCAGGCCAGGCCTTCGGCAATGGCGGTCTTGCCCACACCGGGTTCACCAACCCAAAGCGGATTGTTCTTGCGGCGGCGGCAGAGGATCTGCACGGCGCGCTCGACTTCTTCGTCGCGGCCCACCAGCGGATCGATCTTGCCCTGGCGCGCCAGCTCGTTGAGGTTGCTGGCATAAGCCTCCAGCGCGCTCTTGGGCGTGGCCTCGCCACCGGACTCTTCGTCCTGGGCCGATTCCTGCGGCTGTTCCTGCGGCGCATTTTCGTCATGCACCTTGGAGATGCCGTGGGAGATGTAATTCACCACGTCGATACGGGCGATG
>DASUXS010000003.1:0-5858 GCA_036377855.1 Moraxellaceae bacterium | reverse complement strand
GGAAGCGCCGGCCTATGAGCTGGCACTGGCCGCCGAAGACCTGCTTCACCTGTTCCGGCGTGGCATCGGTGGCGACGTCGAAATCCTTTGGGTGCAGGCCCAGCAGCAGGTCGCGCACGCCGCCGCCGACCAGGAAAGCCTGGTAGCCCTGTTCGCGCAGGCGGTACAGGGTCTTGAGGGCAGCGTTGCTGATGTCCTTGCGGGAGATGGGGTGCTGGTCACGGGGAATGATGACGCGTTCCAGCTTTGCCGGGCTGGCCGGTTTTCCACGAAGACGGTTGATCAGGGCTTTGATCATGAAGGACTGGGGCCTGGGCCGGTGAATCAAGCGGCGGATGATAGCAACTTCCGCAGGCAGCGGCTGCTTTTTGCACGATGCGACTGATGCGGGGGATGCCGGGTGGGCGTAGGGCAGATAGAAGCGCGGGAGGCCTGGGCCTCCCGCGTGCGCTGAACATGCTTGTTCTATCTGGGGTGTTGTTGTGTGTTCTTCTTTTTGCTTGGGGCCTTGTTGTTGTTTTTGGCCACCGGCGCTGCTTCTTGTTGTTCTTGTCGTTTTATTCTTCTTGTTCTGCTTTTTGGCCGGTATACAGCTCTTTGTCTATCGGCTTGGGTGTCGGGTTAAGGTTCAGCTATGAAGCCTCCTGGTCATAGCTGAACCCACCACACGTCCGCTTCATTCTTCTTTTTATTTTTCTTTGTTCTTCTTGTTTTGGGTGTTGCGGACACCGACTGCGCACTTGTTTTTGTTGTTTGCGCACTAACCCTATAGCAGGTGCCGTGCCAACTTTTTTGACCTTTAAAATTTCTTTTAAAATCAGTGGCTTGTGTTTTTGCGCGAGAATGGAGCGGGTCTGGATGACGATGGGCGGTAACAGTGCGTGGGGTGTGGTGTAACGGGGCGTGTAGCTGCGTAACACCGTGTGAACCTCCGTGCCTGCTCATTCGCCGCTTTCGCCCTCGTCGCCTTCAGGCAGGTTGTCGGCCTCGCCGCTGGCCTTGCGGCGCGGGATGCCCAGGCGCTGGCGGCGCTCCCACAGCGACTTGCGGCTGATGCCCAGCTTCTGCGCCAGCTCGGTCTCGGACATATGTTCCTGGTGCTCCAGCACGAAGTGCTGGAAGTAGTCTTCCAGGGAAAGACCGGTGGGCGGCTCGTTGGTGGAGGCGCTGCGGCCCCCGGTACGGGTGGGGCTGGGTTCGCGCTTGATATGGTCGATGGCCAGGTGTTCCGGCGTGATTTCGTCCGATTCGCAGAGGATGGCGGCACGTTCTATGGCGTTTTCCAGCTCGCGCACATTCCCCGGCCAAGGGTAGTTGAGCATGGCTTCCAGGGCTTCGGGTCCGAAATGCAGCTCGCCCACGCCCAGGCGCTGCGAAGTGCGGGCCAGCAGGGTCTCGGCCAGCTCAAGAATGTCCTCGCCGCGTTCGCGCAGCGGCGGCAGCAGCAGTTCCACCACATGCAGGCGGTAGTAGAGGTCTTCGCGGAAACGGTTTTCGCTGACCAGCTTCTTGAGGTCGCGATGGGTGGCGGCGACCAGGCGCACATCCACCTGGCGCGATTGCGTTGAACCGATACGGCGGATTTCCTTTTCCTGCAGCAGGCGCAGCAGGCGGGCCTGGGCTTCCATGGGCAGCTCGCCGATCTCGTCCAGGAACAGGGTGCCGCCGTCCGCGGCCTCCACCAGGCCCTTGCGCATGGCCTGGGCGCCGGTGAAGGCCCCGCGTTCATGGCCGAAGAGCTCGGATTCGATCAGGGTTTCGGGGATGGCGGCGCAGTTCACCGAGATCAGCGGACCGCCGCTGGCGCGCGGGCTCTGCTCGTGCAGGGCGCGGGCCACCAGCTCCTTGCCGGTGCCGGACTCGCCGCGGACCAGCACCGTGGTCGCCATGGGCGCGACCTTGCGGATGCGGTTGAAGACTTCCTGCATGGCGGCGCAGGAGCCGATCATGCCGGTGGTGGGATAAGTGCGCGCCACTTCCTGTTTCAGGGCTTCGTTCTGCGCCTGCAGCGTGCGTTCACGGAGGATGCGCTCTATGGCCATGAGCATTTCGTCATGGTCGAAGGGCTTGGAGATGTAGTCCACGGCGCCCAGCTTCATGGCTTCCACGGCGGATTTCATGTTGCCGAAGCTGGTCATGATCAGCACCGGCGTGGGCTTGGCCTTTTCGATCAGCGTGGTGCCCAGTTCGCCGGGCAGGCGCACGTCAGTGATGACGAGGTCGAAATCCTGCAGGTTGTAGCGCTCGCTGGCATCCGCCACCGAGCCGGCCTCGCTCACGGTGTAGTCGTGGCGCTCCAGCAGCCGTTTCAGGCTGGAACGTATGAGGGGCTCGTCTTCAACAATCAGGATGTGGTGGCTCATGCTGTGTCCGTGATGCACTGCGCGCTGGTGGCCAAGCCTACTGGCGTTTCATTTCCGCGTCATCCTGCCAGGCCGGCAGCATGATCTGCACGATCACGCCGTTGCCCTGGTCGTAGTCGGCTTTGTCGATGAGCTGGATGCGGCCCTCATGCTCTTCCACGATGCCATGCACCAGGGCCAGGCCCAGGCCCGTGCCCTTGCCGGTTTCCTTGGTGGTGACGAAGGGCTCGAACAGCGCATTGCGGATGTCGCCGGTGGGCAGGCCGCTGCCGAAGTCCTCGATCTCGAAGCGCACGCGCGGCCCGTGCGTGGTGGCGCGGGCGATGACGGCGCTGCCGCGCGGACTGGCATCGCGGGCATTGGTGAGCAGGTTGATGAAGACCTGGGTCAGGCGCTGGGCATCGCCCACCACCAGCGTGCCGGGCCGGCATTCATTATGGAATTCGTGGTCACGGCCTTCCGGGCCCAGCTGCAGCAGCTGTATGGCTTCGTCGACGGCGTCATGCAGGTCCACCGGCAGGCGGTGCTGGCGCTGGCTGTCGGCGCGGGCAAAGCCCACCAGCGACTGCACGATGCGCGAGATGCGCTGGGTCTGCTCCAGGATCTGCTGGCTGGCGTCGTAGATTTCCGGGTCCTGCTTTTCCGCTTTCAGGTTCTGCGCCAGGCAGGCAATGCCGGTGACGGGGTTGCCGATCTCATGCGCCACGCCGGCGGCGAGGCGGCCTATGGAAGCCAGGCGTTCGTTATGTGAAACGCGCTGCTCTAATCGATGCAGTTCCGAGATGTCCTCCACCACGATCACCTGCGAGTCCGGATGCCCCAGGGCATCGCCTTCACCGATGATGGCGCGGTTGAGGCTGACCCAGCGCGATTCGCCCTGGCTCAGCACCGGCTTGCGGTAGACCTGCGCGGTGGGGCCATGCAGGAAATCCTGGAAGAGTTCACGCCAGGGCGAAGCCAGGCTGGTGAGGCGTGAACCTATCACTTCCTCGTCGCTGATGCCGGTCAGCACCATCATGGCGTGGTTCCAGGACAGGATTTCCAGGTCGCGGCCCAGCGAGCACACGCCTATGGGCAGGTCGAACAGCGTCTGGCGATGGAAGCGGCGCAGCGAATCCAGTTCCGCGGCCAGGCCGGAAAGGCGGTGGCGGTAGTCCTCGAGGCGCGATTCGATGTAGTGGATGTCTTCCGAGCCGTCGTTTTCGCTGCGGATTTTATAGGGCAGGTACTGGTCCAGGATGTCCTGGGCCACCGATGGCCCGAGCAGGCCGGAGAGATTGGATTCGATCTGGTCGCGCAGGCGGCGCAGCGCATAGGGCCGCGTTTCGCTGGGATGTATGCCGAGGTCGGCCTGCGCCATCTGCACCTCGCGTTCCGCGGTGATGCGGCCCAGCGGCTCGGAAAGTCCGCGCACGAAATCGCCGATGCTGGTGGCGGACAGCTCCCAGCGGTAGGGCCGGCGCAGGTTGTCCACGGAGCAGGTATTGGCAGCGATCTGTTCGCTGGGCGTCTGTTTTGTCATCAGCGACACCGCCATGCCTATCAGCGCATTCACCAGCACGGAACCCGTACCCATGGTCTGCCAGTAATCGGTGTTGTCGGTGAAGGAGATGCGTATCCAGCCCAGCTGCGGGAAATAGCGCAGCTCGATGAGATAGGGAATGACCAGGGTGAGGAACCACAGCGCCATGCCCACGCAAAGGCCGCTGACAAAGCCGATGCGGTTGGCGCGCGGCCAGAACAGCACGCCGATGAGGCCGGGCGCGAACTGCAGCGTGGCCACGAAGGTGAGCATGGCCATTTCCGTCATGCTGTGGCGTTCGTCCAGCAGCACATAGACCAAGAAGGAAGCGCCTATCAGGCCCATGATGAGCAGGCGCCGCATCCACAGGATCCAGCGGTAGATGTTCTGTTCCGGCCTGGGTTGATACACCGGCAGCAGCAGGTGGTTCAGCGCCATGGAGGCCATGGCCAGCGTGCTGACGATGATGACGCCCGAGGCGGCCGCGAGACCGCCCACGAAAATCAGCAGCGGCAGCCAGGCCGAGCCCGAGGCCAGGGCCACGCCCAGCGTGAAATATTCCGGATGCAGCGGCAGCCCCAGCTTGATGCCCGCCCACAGCACCAGCGGCACCGCCAGCGACATGCCGATGAGGTACAGCGGCAGGCCCCAGCTTGCGGTCAGCAGCGAGCGCGGATTGAAATTCTCCGTGAAGGCCATCTGGTACATATAAGGCATGACCACGGCCGAGAACAGGAAGGACAAAATCAGGATGTGCCAGAAGCCGCCCTTGAGCGGCTCGTAGAGCATGCGCAGCGCATCGGGGTTGGCGCTCAGCCATTCATTCATGCCGCTGCGGCCGCCCAGCACGCCCTGCCAGGCAAACCAGGCCACGGCCGTCATGGCCAGCAACTTGATCACCGATTCCAGGGCAATCGCCACCACCAGGCCTTCATGCTTTTCGCGCGGTGAAAGATGGCGCGCACCGAAGAGCACGGTGAAGGCCATGATGACGCCGCAGAACACCAGGGCCAGCCACTGGTGGCGTATGCCCGGCGTGAGGATCTGCGCGGAATCGGCCACGGCGCGTATCTGCAGTGCCAGCATGGGCATCATGCCGATGATCATGGCCAGCGTGGTCAGCGAGCCTACGGTCTGGCTGCGGTAGCGGTAGGCAAAGAGGTCGGCCAGCGAGCCCAGCTGGTAGGTCTTGGCCAGGCGCAGGACCGGCGCCAGCAGGACCGGCGCCAGCAGGAAGGCGCCTGAAATCCCTAGATAGAAAGCCAGGAAGTTGTAGCCGCTGTGATGGGCGAAGCCGGTGACGGCATAGATGCCCCAGGCGCTGACATACACGCCCAGCGACAGCACATACACGGCCGGATGCCGCACCCAGCGCACGGGCACGAGGCCGGATTCGCTGAGGTAGGCGACCAGGAAGAGCAGGAAGAGATAGCCGACGCCCAGCGCCAGCAGTTCACCAGGGCTGAAGGTCATTGCTGCAGGTCGTTAAGGTCACGGCTTTTGCCGATCCAGAAACTGATGACAATCAGGATCAGCCAGATGAGGTAGGGGCGGTACCAGGCCGTGCCGCCTTCGCTCCACCACTCGATGATGGCGGGAGAGAGGAGATAGGCGCCGGCAATGAAGAGCAGGACGAGGCGGTCGATATACATGGCGGCACACACCGGGGGACTGGCGTGAAAAGTAGCAGTGTGGCCCCGTCCGCGCCATGCCTGCGTCTTGTCGCCGCCTGCGGTCGTTGGGGAAGGGGGCGGGGTGGAGCAGCTGTTCAGGCTGGCCACGGAGATGCTTAGATTCGCAAGGTCCCCCATTTTGGGGATGCGGCTGGGTTGGCCATTTGCTATCAGGGCAGGGTTTTCCGGGGGATGCCATCCATGGAGCAGGGCAAGGCCTGCTGCTGGCCGCGCCTGTCGGCGCTATCGCCCTGTCCACCCTTCCTGAACTGCCCTGGCAAGTCCGTCGTACCGGCGCTG
>DASUXS010000002.1:0-3038 GCA_036377855.1 Moraxellaceae bacterium | reverse complement strand
GCCCGGCTTGAAGAAGCGCACCATGGCCGGATCGGAGAAGGTCATGGCGATCTGCACGCCGTGACCGCGCGCGATGCGACGCGCCTCGCGCACGGCGGCGCGGGCGGAGTCCGAGCTCACCAGATAGCCCTCGATATACAGCCATTCCGAGGCGGCCAGGGCGGCCGGCACCAGCTCGGCTTCGGCGACATCGGAGGTGATGCCCAGGAAGGTCTGCATGGTGCGCTCGCTGTCGGGCGTGACCATGACCACGCAGGTGCCGGAGGTGCCGGCCTCGCGTTCGGGCTTGAGGTTGCTGCTGACGCCGGCGGCATGCAGGTCGTGCACATAGAAGTCGCCGGTGCCGTCGTTGGCGACCTTGCAGGAATAGAAGCTGCGGCCCCCGAAGGCGGCCACGGCGATGATGGTGTTGGCGGCGGAACCGCCGCTGGCGCGTTTCTCCAGGCCGAACTCGCTGTCCAGGGCGCGGATCAGGCGCTGCTGCTGGGCTTCGTCGATCAGGGTCATCTGGCCCTTGGCGATGCCCTGGCGGGCGAGGAAGTCATCGGTGACGCGGTATTCCGCGTCCACCAGCGCGTTGCCGATGGCGTAAACGTCGAAGCGGGAGGAGCTCATGGAAAAAGGCCTGTTACAAAAGTCGGGCGATTATGCGGTGACGCTTCACTGCCCGCCAGTGGCGCCAGGCCCTAGAATCGGCGCCATCTTCATCAGTTCCCGGCCTGCCCCAGCGACATGACCGTCCTCCGTTCCCGTGGCTTCATCCTCACCGCCCTGCTCCTGCTCCTGGTGATCACCCTGCTCAGCATCGTCGGCCTGGGGCTTTATGTCATCAAGCTGGACGGCACCGTGCGCGAGAAATTCGAGGGCAAGCGCTGGGCCATCCCGGCCCGTGTCTATGGCCGCCCGCTGGAGCTCTATGCCGGCGCGCCGCTGTCGCAGCAGGATGTGCTGGCCGAGCTGCGCCTGCTGAATTACCGCCAGGCCGCGCCCGATGCCACCGGCACCTGGGAGCAGAAGGGCGGCGAACTGTTGGTGCATACCCGCGGCTTTGCCTTCAGCGACGAGCCAGAGCCGGCACAGGTGTTGCGCCTGCGTTTCAACGGCAACAGTGTGGCCGATGTCGCCAGCACGCAGCAGAGCGACCGCGGCGTGGTGCGCCTGGAGCCCATGGTCATAGGCGGTATCTATCCCAAGCAGAATGAAGACCGTGTGCTCATGCAGCTGAAAGAGGCGCCGCCGCATCTGGTGGATGCCCTGCTGGCCACCGAGGACCGCGCCTTCTACAGCCACCACGGCATTTCCCTGCGCGGCATCGCGCGCGCGGTCTGGGTGAACACCACGGCCGGCGGCCTGCACCAGGGCGGCAGCACGCTGACGCAGCAGCTGGTGAAGAATTTCTATCTCAGCAATGAACGCACGCTGTCGCGCAAGCTCAATGAAGCCGCCATGGCGCTGCTGCTGGAGCTGCACTACAACAAGAATGAAATCCTCGAGACCTATCTCAATGAAGTGACGCTGGGCCAGAGCGGCGACCGCTCCGTGAATGGTTTCGGCCTGGCCTCGCAGTTCTATTTCGGCCAGCCCGTGTCCGAGCTGAACCTGTCGCAGGTGGCGCTGCTGGTGGGCATGGTGCAGGGGCCGTCCTACTACAATCCGCGCCGCAATCCGCAGCGCGCGCTCAAACGCCGCAACATCGTCATCGACAACCTGCTGCACGAGGGCAAGATCACCGCTGCCGAAGCCGCCGTGGCGAAACAGCGTCCGCTGGGCGTGATCGCCAAGCCCACCGCGGCCACCACGGTGTATCCGGCCTTCATCGACCTGGTGCGGCGCCAGCTGCATACGGAATACAAGGAAGAGGACCTGTCCTCCGAAGGCCTGCGCATTTTCACCACGCTGGACCCGCGCGTGCAGGAAGCGGCGCAGGCTTCGTTTGCCAGTATGATGACACGCCTGCGCGCCTCCAGTCCCAAACGCCTGGGCAATCTGCAGGGGGCGGTGCTGGTATCGAATCCGGAAAACGGCGAGCTGCTGGCCATCATCGGCGGACAGGGTGATTTCACCGGCTATAACCGTGCCCTGGATGCACGCCGCCAGATCGGCTCGCTGGTGAAGCCGGCGGTCTACCTCACGGCGCTGGAGTCCGGGCAGTACACGCTGGTGACGCCGCTGGACGACAGCCCGGTGGTGCTGGAAAGCCAGGGCGGCCAGACCTGGGAGCCCAAGAACGACGATGGCGAAAGCCACGGCATCCTGCCGCTCTACGATGCCCTCGCACATTCCTATAACCAGGCCACCATACGCATGGGCATGAGCATCGGCGTGCCTGCCGTGATCAGTACGCTCAAGCGCCTGGGCATACAGCAGAACATCGCCCCCTATCCTTCGCTGATGCTGGGAGCGCTGGATTTGTCGCCGCTGGAAGTGATGTCGCTGTTCCAGGTCTATGCCAGCGGCGGTTTCCGTACACCGCCGCGCAGCATCCGTGAGGTGCTGGATGCGCGCGGCAAACCGCTCAAGCGTTATGGCCTGGCGGTGGAGCAGGTGGCGGATCCGGCGGGCGTGTACCTGCTGAACTACGCCATGCAGCAGACCATGCGTTCCGGTACCGCGGCCAGCGCCTACCGCACGCTGCCGCAAGACCTGGTGATGGCGGGCAAGACCGGCACCACCAATGACCAGCGCGATGCCTGGTTCGCCGGCTACACCGGCAATTACCTCGCGGTGGTCTGGGTGGGCAATGACGACAACCGCGCCACCGGCCTGTTCGGGGCCACCGGCGCACTGCCGGTGTGGGTGGATGTGATGCGCCAGCTGCATCCGGCTTCGCTGGTGCAGGCGCAGCCGGAGAATGTGCAATGGCAGTGGGCGGATCGTGAAAGCGGTTTGCTTTCGGCGGAAAATTGTTCGGGCGCGGTCTATGTGCCCTTCCGCAACGACAGCCTCCCGACGGATGCGGTGCCCTGTGCCCGCGGTGGTGTGCCGGCCGTGCTGGACAAGGTTTTCCACCGCGTCATCGACTGGTTCTGACGGCGCTG
>DASUXS010000001.1:0-2922 GCA_036377855.1 Moraxellaceae bacterium | reverse complement strand
TAGCCCAGACCATAGAGATCGATCCCCATACCCTGCTCACGGATGTGGACGAGGCCAGCGGCGGCGACGACCTCGCGCCCGATCCCCACGACCTGCTGGATTCCGCCCTGGGCGCCTGCACGGCACTCACCCTCAAGCTCTATGCCGCGCGCAAGGAGTGGCCGCTGGAAAATGCCGATGTGGTCATCACGCATGAAGAGTCGCCCGGCCATTACCGCCTGCAGCGCAGCATCACCCTGCAGGGCCCGCTCAGCGAAGAGCAGCGCCAGCAGCTCCTGGCCATCGCCAACAAATGCCCCATACACCGGGTGCTGACGGGTGAAATTGCCATCGAGACCCTGCTGGTTTGAAGGGCGGCCCTGCTATGATGCGCGCTCCTGGCGCCAGATGGTGCCGCATTCTCCGGCGCCGTTGCCGAGCGGGCCACAAGGTGTGTGAGACGTGAATATCTGGCGCAACGGGCCGCTTCCCCTTCCCGTGCTCGACCTGGGCCGCAACCTCTGGGCGGCCTGCCACCTGCTGCTGTTCCGCCGCAGTGCCCTGCGCTGGCTGGTGCCCACGCCGGGCAATTTCCTGGTCCTGCTCTTCCTCAGCCTGGCCGTCAGTTTCTCTTTTGATTTCCTGAGCGAAGGCTGGCCCGGCGAATGGTCGCCCCCCGGCGTGGCGGTGTATGCGCTGCCGGCTTTCGTGCTGCTGATTTTCGGCCAGATCCTGGCGACCCGGCATGGTCTGTGGCGGCTGGGACTGGCGCCCGCCAGCGTCTGGCTGGCGGCGGACGTGTTGCTGGGACTGGCGCAGTGCGGCGTGCAGTACGCCAACCAGCACAACCTGCTGTCGACACAGGTGAATGAACATATCGCGCTGCTCTACACCGTGCTTTATGCCTGGCCCATCCTCGCGGTGGTGTTCGTGTTCACGCGCGCCCTGGTCTGGCCCTGGTGGGAACGCACGCTGGCTTTCGTGGTGCTGCTGGGCGTGTTCACGGCCTGGAGCCTGGCCTTCAGTGACGAGCGCCTGTGGTATGCCGCGCAGGACACGGTGGAGCCGGCGGCGCCGGAATCCCGCCTCACTGACGAAGCGGTTTTCTACGCCCAGCCGGCGTTGCTGCAACGCGCGCTGGCCGGGCTGCAGCCGCAGCGCCCGGACCGTGCCGACTGGTATTTCCTGGGTGTGGGTGGTGCTTCCTACCAGGGCGTGTTCCGCAGCGAGACGGAAACGGTGCGCGCCCTTTTTGATACGCGCTTCTCCACCTCGGGCCGCTCCCTGGTGCTGATCAACAATGACGACACCGTGGAAAGCCAGCCCATTGCCACCCGCACCAGCATCCACCGGGCGCTGGCCGCCATGGCGGCACATATGGATCGCGAGCATGACGTGCTGTTCCTGTTCATCACCTCGCATGGCAGCGAGGATGGCCAGATCGAGCTGAACTACTGGCCCCTGGACCTGGCCGGCATCACGCCGGAGTGGCTGCGCAGCACACTGGATGAAACCGGCATACGCCGTCGCGTTATTGTGCTCTCGGCCTGCTATTCCGGCAGCTACCTGCAAGCGCTGAAAGCACCGGACACTCTGCTGATTACCGCGGCTGATGCCCGCCATGCCTCCTTCGGTTGCAGCGACGATGCCGACCTGACCTATTTCGGCCGCGCTTTCTTCGATGAATCGCTGCGCCGTGAATACAGCCTGCATGCCGCCTTCGAGCGGGCGCGCGCCAGCATACGCGAACGTGAGCAGAACGAAGGCTTCGAGCCCTCCAATCCGCAGTGGGAAATCGGTGAGCAGTTGCAGCAGGACCTGCCGGTACTGGAGAAGTCGCTGTTTCCGCCGGCGCCCTGAAGACGGGCAATAAAAAAGGCCGCATTCGCGGCCTTTTTTACTGGCGGCAGGGCATCAGCTTTCGCAGAAGGCCTTGACCTGGCGTTTGGTGTCGTCAACGCGCTGCTGCTTTTCCTCTTCTGTCAGCGTACGTACTTCACCTTTTTCATCGGTGACGTTGATGCGCGCATGTTCTTCCATGGTCTTGAGGTCGCTCTGCAGATTCTTGCACTTGTCCGCATAGCGCTCTGTTGCCGGCTTGGCAGCCGGGGCGGCGGCATCGTCCTTCTTGGGAGCCGCCTTGTCAGCCTTCTTGCTGTCAGCGCGCTGCTTCTCCAGGTTGTCGACGGCGGCCTCGCTGTCGGCCGGCAGGCGGGTCTTCACCTTGACCGAGGAGGCGTTGCCCACGGATTTGGGGGGGGGATCGGCGGAGTAATGGGTGACTCCCTGTTCATCGGTCCACTTGTAGAACTGGGCAGCCTGGGCCGAGGTGGCCAGTAGCAAGGTGCCCAGGAAGGCGGCCAGTGATGCAGTTGTTTTCATTATTGAATCCCGTGATGCGGACAGTGTGCCGCCACTATAGCCAGACCGGCCGCCCTTGGTAAGCGGGGGAGGGACTATCTGTGTATGGCTTGACATTTTTTTTGTAAGGCCAAAAAATCACCGGTTCCCGATGCGGGTGTCAGCCTAGTGGTCACCCTCCACACCGCTGACGCCAGGGCGTAAGCCCTCCCCGGGCCGGCCAACCGCCTGCCCCGTTCCCCGCTTGCAAAGCATCGCCCGGTGTCTGCGGACACGTAAAACGCGGCGCTGCCCAGACCCCCGAACCCGGCGGGCCTGGCAAGTGGCAGGCCCCATCAAGCACCCCTGCGGTGCCCAATCCTCGTGCTAGAATGCGCGGCCTCACGCCGGACCCCCAGGGTCCTGGGGCGTGGCCTTGCGCTTTTTCAAGGGTGAATCAGTGGAACTCTTATCTGGTGGTGAAATGCTTATCCGTGCCCTCGCCGATGAAGGCGTGGAGTACGTGTTCGGATATCCCGGCGGCGCCGTGCTGCACATCTACGACGCCATCTTCAAGCAGGACAAGGTCAAGCACATCCTGGT